>JAESSK010000314.1 GCA_016764155.1 Rhizobiaceae bacterium | reverse complement strand
CTAAATATTAGTTGTTCCAAGACCTCTGTGACTGCCGAGTATTTTTTTCCCGCCATAAGTATTCCTTAGACAATTTCTTTCGAAATAACCACGAATTAGCACGAACAGCAATATGCACATTATGTTGGCGGCGCTTCGGCAAAATCTGAAGCGGAGATTGAAATCTTTGTTGTCACGGTGCTCGACGCGCCAAACCCTATTTGGGTGCGGTTTTGGTGAGAGTAGTTGGCCCTAACGGGTTAATGTTTTGAACTTTCTTGCACCACATAAATTAATTCTCACCACAAATCCCTTATCCAGACCCATTTCAGTCTCCTCCAAACCCAATCAAATTTCATTAACCAACCTCATAAACCATTTTGTAAAACCTCCATTGCTAAAACCCCTTCAGATTTAATGCGGGGGTGCCAATCCGGTTGGAGAACAGAATTGGCAATACATGCAGAAAATCTAACAATAGAAAGACCAAACATGTAGCAGGAGAAGGTCATGAAGTACCTCATCAAATTGAGCGCGTTTTCGCTCGCCCTATTGCCAATTCAATTACACGCAGCCACTGGCAACGTGCCTTTTAACGGGTCCGTTACCGCTAGCTGTACAATAACAGTTTCCAACCCCGGTTCCCTCGGCATTAATGCCGGTTCAACCGTTCTGGGTTCAAATGAAGCTGGAGGCACCTCTGGTGTTGCACAAGTCGTTGCAACAGGCACAGGCTACTCACTCAGCACAGATGCTTTGTCTGCGTTTTCAACATTTCCAACAACCGGTGGCACCAATGTCACCTTTGCAACCAGCTTTAGCGGCACGGGCGCAAACACCATGTCTAATGTATCTACCGCGTCTTTGACGACGGCTGGCATTACCAATGTGAGCGTGGATATGAAAGCGACAAAAACATCCGGTGTATTCGTTGCAGGCTCTTATGCCGCGACGGTTATCCTACGCTGCGAATAATTTCCACGTAACTTTCCAAAAAACCAAAGGGACTGTCAAAAATGACATACTTAAACACCACAAAACTATCCATTTTTGCCGGCTCTCTAGTATTAATGCTGCTGCCGTCTCAGGCAGCAGCTCAGTCAATGTCGCCCATGCGGGCCAAAGTTGACAGCTTCACAGATTCATTTGCCGTGCGTGTGTACCCGGCAAATCCATATAAGCACAGGATCCGTATTGAAGTTAAAGTATACGACCAAGACTTCAGGCCGATAAGAGCCCGAGTCACGCCTGCCCAATTCACACTAGGAGCTAGGTTTGCCCGTCCGGTCACCGTCGTGGTGCCATTTGAGGGGCAACAAAACAGGAAGGTGCGTATTTGCACTGAAGCCATCCCGTTTCCGGGACAATCAACAAAAATTAAGGCTCAGATATGTGGGAAATTCTTAGGACAGCGATTGCAGTAGCAGGGATCGCGTTTCTTTCAAGCTTTGCAACGGGCGCAACTGCGCAGGCACAAAGCACAATCATCAACCAAAATCTCTCAGGGTTTTCCTTGCCCGGCGTTCAATTGCCTCAAGGACATGACGAGGTAAGAGCCGCAGACGGCACAACATGTCGCTCGGCAGTATCAGGAAGTGGCGCATATTTGGATGTCGGGATTATCGGCAGCCCGGAACAGATGCAAAACGGCAATCTTTCCCATTATGGCCGGATTGTCATACCGCTCGGGCGCAAACCTAAGCGGCTGGATTGTAGTAAATTGTACAATCTGGAAATCCAGCGTCTGCAAATCGAATTGCGTTTAATGCAGATGGGTTTGAGCCGGGGTTTCGAACCCGCATCCGGCGTGTCTCTTGAGGCAAATGTTAAAACGGTTGCACCCAATGCCAGTAACTCAGGCGCAACAGACGCAAATCTAAAACTTGCGTCTGTGAAGGCCACCGGCAAATGGGACGATGATGGCTGGTCAACAGATGGCCGAAAGGATTAGGAGCAGGCATGATGACAAATAGTAAATATGCAAATGCAAAGAGAAGGGCAGGCGGAATAGCCTGTTATTCTGCGGGGTTTATCACTGTGCTTTTCCTATGCGCTGCATCGGTGATTTGTAGCCCGGCCCATGCTGTTGAGGAGGACGAATTGTTCTCCACAATCGAAGGGTTTCCGGCCAAGGCACATTATTGCCAGATCATGGTAACCCAGCCAGGCGCTTTGTCCGCGAGCTTTAACGGCAACAAATTAAGTTCCAAATTGCCCGGCGGCACGCCGGGGTTTGCCAATATCACCGCCACGCGCTCGTCCTATAAAGTAGTCTTGGAGGCACCCATGGCATTTACCAACATGCCGAGCAATGGCGGTGATGGTGTTCGGTTCCGCGCGACCTATTCGGCAAGCGGTAACACAAATTTCGGGCGAACAAGGGATGGTGTCGCTAAAAAGATCAAACGCGGCAATACCAGAATTAAAACCCATCTCGTCGCAAAAAGGCAGGGGAGTTCGTTCCCTCATGGCCATTATTCAGCGCAAGTGACATTACGCTGCGAATAGTAATTCGCGAGCTAGCTTTTAGCCAGTTCCACCCGCTCAATCACCTTCACCCAGCTAAACGTGTTGTTTGAAATTTGCTCGCGCACAACGATGCCGAGTTCCGGTGAATACCAAATGTGGTGACGCATACCGCGCCCGACACTTGCGGGAAGCGGCAGTCTGATCTTCATGGTTTTAAAACGCCCGGCATCGGTGCTTAGCATCTCGACGCCAACCGCATTCACAACACCGCCACCTTTTCGCATCTTATTGCTTGTGTGATCGAGATATTGCCAGTTCGCCACCCATTGATCGCCAGGGCGCATGGGAAACTTCAATCGGTTCTCGATTTTTTGATAAGTAACAAGTGGGTTGCCCGCTTCATCTTTATGAGCCACCAGATTTGAACTCTGCAAATCAAAATAGGATTTTGCACCACGTCCGGTGCCCTCGATGGCGTCAAACCGTATGACGGGCTTGCCATCAAGCTTGTCCTTTACCGAAGCGACCCGGTAAACCAGTTTTGGTTCAAGGGACGCCCAATTGTTACGCCAACCAAACACTGTCCCGACTTTCGGTGGACGGTAGCTGTTTATGACAATCTTGCTGTCGGTATTATTTGATGTATCGGAAT
>JAESSK010000313.1 GCA_016764155.1 Rhizobiaceae bacterium | reverse complement strand
TCGAAAAAAGGATTGCCGGATAATGCCGGTCAATTGGGACTGAACGGAGCAACCGCTGGTTCTCAGCAGGACTTCACCGTGAATGTGGGGGACCGGGTATTCTTCTTAACCGATTCCACCTCATTGACCCAGCAGGCACGCTCAATTCTTGATCGTCAGGCACAATGGCTGGTTCGTTATCCGAACTATCCCATTACCGTTGAAGGCCATGCGGATGAGCGCGGTACACGCGAATACAATCTGGCACTTGGTGCAAGACGTGCGGCCGCCACCAGAGATTATCTGAGTGCCAGAGGCGTTCCGCGCAATCGTATTCGCACTATTTCTTACGGCAAAGAGCGCCCTGTGGCGGTATGTAACGATATTTCTTGTTGGTCACAAAACCGCCGTGCGATAACGCTGTTGTCGGCACCTACCGGCTAGGAATGGTTGAAATTTAACTATTCCGAACTAGAATTGGCGACCAATGAGGTCGCCTTTTTTGTGCAACAAAATTTGGCCGGAATTGTATGCGTTATTTGGAACAGGGCTTTGAAAATTGGAAATAGTTTGATGAAGAAAATAATGTCGATGGCGGTTGTTTTTACCGTCTTGTCATTTGTACTTGTTGGCGGAAATGTCGGAAATATTGCCTTGGCGCAATCTTCAGATTCCGCTTATCGGGTGAATGAGCTGGAAGAACAGGTGCGCCAACTTAACGGACGCGTCGAGGATTTGAATTTTCAATTGCTGGAAATGCAGGAACTCGTGCGCAAAATGCAGCAGGATAATGAATTCCGCTTTCAGGAACTTGAAGATCAAGGAAATGCTGGTGGTGAGGTGAATAAGAGATCAACCATTGGTGATCTGATTAAGCCTTCCAATTCAAACCTGCCTTCTGATCCACCTGCGGGAGATAACCAATTGGGAAAGCCTCAGCCGTCTGATCGTACTGCATCTGCAGCACGAGAGGGCGGAAATGCTATCAAAGCCTCCAGCAATCCACGGATGATTGACGGGGTTGAAATTTATAATGGTTCGCAAGATGAAGCCGGTACGATTGCCAAATCTCTTGGCACGATCACCTTTGATAGGAATGGCAATTATGTTGATGACAGCATTGGCGGGCCGATTGATCTGACAAAACGGCTTTATGGCGGTAGCGATTCTAATGTGCGTCTTGCTGTGCCTAAGGATGCTAATGAACTTTATTCGCTTGGCTATAGCTATATTCAGTCGGGAGACTATTCATTGGCAGAAGAATCTTTTGTAGATTTTCTGCAGCGGTTTCCGGACCACAAAAAAGTGGCTGACGTAAATTTCTGGCTTGGAGAAAGCTATTTTGCTCGCAGGCAATATAAAAAATCTGCCCGTATTTTTCTTAATTCTCATCGCAGCTGGCCCAATGCGCGGTTGGCGCCGCAGACCTTGCTTAAATTAGGGGTGTCGGTAGCGGGGCTCGACCAGCGTGAACTGGCTTGTGCAACCTATGCGGAAGTTGGGCAAAAGTATCCGGACTCATCGATCATTGTGAAACGCAATGTTAAGACAGAGCAGGAAGCTGCCCGTTGCAGCGTTAATTGATTTTGCGGGATGATGCGTTGTGATTGATTTTACCAAAGCCACGGATATTGTTGGGCCTGACCCAAGGGTTCTGTTTGCAGATATTAGCGCCGTAGAAAAGGTAATTGTTGCCGTATCCGGCGGCAGTGATTCCGTTGCTTTGCTGCTCTTGGCCAATGCGTGGGCCCATCACGAAAATGTTCAGGTGCAGGCGGTGACGGTTGATCATGGCTTGCGTCCAGAAGCTGCGGCGGAAGCTGCCTTTGTTGCCAGTATTTGCGAGGGATTGGGCATTCACCACATCACGCTTGCGTGGGAAGGTATCAAGCCGAATTCTGGCCTGCCGGAAGCGTCCCGTCTGGCGCGCTATCAGCTGTTGGAAGAATATGCTGTCGATTCAGATGCGAAATATATTTTGACCGGACATACGGCGGATGATCAGGTGGAAACGGTCTATATGCGCCTTGCACGGGAAAAACCAACGGGCACCGGTCGCGGGCTTTCAGGCATGTCGGAAAGAACTATTATGCCCAAGGGTGTGTTATTGATGCGCCCACTATTGGGATTGAGCCGGAATGTGCTGCGTCAATATCTGGCGCAAAATGCGCAGAGCTGGGTTGAAGATCCGAGCAATGTCGATGTCTCTTATGAACGTGTTCGTGCCCGGCAGTTTTTGGAAACACGGCCACAGCATAAAAAGGATCTCTTTGCTTTTTCAAAAATCATGGGTCGTCTTCGAAAACAAATTGCTAATCAGACAGCGGAGTTTTTAGGCGACAATGTGAGTGTGTTGCCGGGGCTGGTTTATAAACTTGATGTGGCGTCCTTTGATAAAACACCACAGCCGGTTTTAATTAATGCGCTGCAGGTATTGCTGGCGGTTGCTGGCGGCGGTGAATATTTTGCCAGCGCGTCAAAAATACACCCATTGATCGATATGGCCATGGAGGGGGCAGAGCAGGCCTCTCGGCAAACTTTGGCAAATTGTGTGCTTGAATTTAAGGCTGGCAATATCGTGATGTACCGCGAGGCACGCAATTTGGCGTCGTTCCTTTTGGGTCCCGGCGATGAAGCGCTTTGGGATGGTCGTATGCATTTGACCAATGACAGCAATACCACGCTTTATGTGGGGCCGCTTGATCCGGCACTGCTGGCGGAAACAGATATTGAAGGTGTATCTGAAGATAATGAAATTGTGACTGTTTTGCCACGGGCAGCAATTCAATCTCTGCCGGTGCTTCGCGGCGACGGCGACGATCTTCATTTTCCTATGTTGTTTAACAAGGCACTCCCTGAGGGTGTTTCTGCTCGGTTGACCGCACGGGCGTTAGCGCAGTTTTGTCCCGATTTTGATGAGGCGCTGTTTGAATGGCTTGATGACCTTGGCAAGCTGGTGAAAATCTCTGCTTTGGTGCCCAATTCCCGATAATTTGGGGTGTTTTCGCTGCAAAACTTACCCCGGGTTTACTTTATTACAATTTGTTGACCCAAAATGCGCAAAAACCACACTCAGCGCCTTGGCATTGGGCACCATAGAACCTATCTTAGGGTCAAGTTGATATTTTCCGTGTTTCCTCCCTTGAGGAGGTGGGCAGGAAGATGCGTTCCAGCACTAATCATTTCAGGACTAATTCATGAATACCAATTTCAGAAATCTGGCACTTTGGGGAATTATCGCAGTTTTGCTGATTGCTTTGTTCAATCTGTTTCAAAGCCCGGTTCAGCGTACGGCCTCTTCAGAAATTCCATATTCCCAATTTATGAGTGATGTGGATAGCAATCGGGTGCATAGCGTCACCATTGCAGGACGTCAGATTTCCGGCATTTATAACGATAATAATACGCGCTTTGAGACCTATTCACCGGATGATCCGGAATTGGTCAAACGTCTTTCAGCCAAAGGTGTTGTGATTGAAGCAACGCCTCCATCTGAAGGTTCTGCACTTTCCAGCTTCCTGTTTACCTGGTTGCCGATGTTTGTGTTGCTCGGTGTGTGGATTTTCTTCATGCGCCAGATGCAGGGCGGTGGCGGCAAGGCCATGGGGTTTGGTAGATCAAAAGCGAAACTGCTGACTGAAGAACAAGGCCGCGTTACCTTTGATGATGTGGCGGGTGTTGATGAAGCCAAAGACGATCTGGAAGAGATTGTTGATTTCCTTCGCAATCCGCAAAAATATCAGCGCCTAGGCGGTAAAATTCCTCACGGTGTCTTGCTTGTTGGCCCTCCGGGAACCGGTAAAACTTTGCTTGCTCGTGCAGTAGCTGGTGAAGCCAATGTGCCGTTCTTTACGATTTCGGGTTCCGATTTTGTTGAAATGTTTGTGGGCGTTGGTGCAAGCCGTGTGCGCGATATGTTTGAACAGGCAAAGAAGAATTCGCCTTGCATCATCTTTATCGATGAGATTGATGCGGTTGGTCGTCACCGTGGCGCAGGCCTTGGCGGCGGTAATGATGAGCGCGAACAGACCCTCAACCAATTGCTGGTTGAGATGGATGGTTTTGAATCCAATGAAGGGGTTATCCTGATTGCGGCTACCAACCGTCCGGACGTGCTTGATCCGGCATTGTTGCGCCCGGGTCGTTTTGACCGTGAAGTTGTGGTGGGTCTTCCTGATATGTTGGGCCGTGAAAAAATTCTGAAAGTGCATTCGCGTAACATCCCGCTGGCACCCAATGTGGACTTGAAAATTCTGGCCCGTGGTACGCCCGGTTTCTCCGGTGCGGATTTGGCTAATTTATGCAATGAAGCCGCTCTTACCGCTGCGCGTCGCAATAAGCGTGTGGTGACCATGCAGGAATTTGAAGATGCCAAAGATAAGGTGATGATGGGGGCGGAACGTCGTTCTGCTGCTATG
>JAESSK010000312.1 GCA_016764155.1 Rhizobiaceae bacterium | reverse complement strand
CGATCTGCACAATCTTGCCCTGGTTCATCACGCCAATACGGGTAGCCAGCGTCATGGCTTCTTCCTGATCATGGGTAACAACGATGAAGGTAACGCCGAGGCTTTCCTGAATGTTCACCAATTCAAACTGGGTTTCTTCGCGCGGTCGCTGATCAAACGCCCGAAGGTTCTATTGCTGGATGAACCGCTGGGAGCGCTCGATAAGAAGTTGCGCGAAGAAACCCAGTTTGAGCTGGTGAACATTCAGGAAAGCCTCGGCGTCACCTTCATCGTTGTTACCCATGATCAGGAAGAAGCCATGACGCTGGCTACCCGTATTGGCGTGATGAACCAGGGCAAGATTGTGCAGATCGGTGAGCCGGAAGAAATTTACGAATATCCAAGCACACGGTTTGTGGCCGATTTCATCGGCTCGGTAAATATGTTTGAAGGCCGGGTGATTGAGGACGATGATGATTTGTACGCATTCAATCGGATGAGGCTGGATGCGAAATATTTGTCGCCCACGGGGTAAGTTGTTCGCCAAACCAAAAACTCTGGTTTGCCATTCGCCCGGAAAAACTGGAAATCTCCAAAAAGAAGCTGAAGGGTTCAGCCAATATCATCAAGGGTGTCGTGGAAGATATTGCCTATCTTGGTAATCTTTCCACCTATCGCATTCGTCTTGAGAGCGGAAAAATCATGCGGCTTACGCGTGCCAATCGCACGCGGACCGAGGAAGATAAAATCACATGGGAAGACAAAGTCTATATCTCGTGGGATGAAAAAGCCGGGGTGGTGCTGATCTCATGAGCGCGGCTGCACCAGAGGGCTGGACGGCGCGCCAACTAGCAAAGCTTGGCCTGAATGGCCGCTGGGGCCGCTGGCTGGTGATTGCCGTTCCTTCGATCTGGCTGCTGATTTTCTTTCTGGCACCGTTTTTGGTGGTTTTAAAAATTGCATTTTCCGAGGCGGCGATTGCCCGCCCGCCCTATACTCCGCTGATAACATGGGAAGAAGGGCGACTATTCCTGACGTTGAATTTTGGCAATTTCCAGTATCTTTGGGAGGATAGCCTTTATCTGTTTGCCTATCTGTCATCGATCAAAATTGCGTTTTTCTCGACAGTATTTGCGCTGTTAATTGGCTACCCCATGGCCTATTTCATTGCACGTTCGGATGACAAGATCAGAAACATTCTGCTGATGCTGGTGATCTTGCCGTTCTGGACGTCGTTCCTGCTGCGCGTTTACGCGTGGATTGGCTTTCTCAAGGGCAATGGTCTGATCAATAATTTCCTGATTTGGCTCGGTGTCATCGACGATCCCATTGTCATGATGCAGACAGACTTCGCCGTTTATGTGGGCATTGTTTACACCTATCTGCCCTTCATGATCCTGCCGCTTTACGCCAATCTGGTGAAGCTCGACGAGGCGTTTCTGGAGGCTTCCGCTGATCTCGGCGCCAAGCCGATGACGACGTTTTTTCAGGTCACCCTGCCCCTTTCCATGCCGGGGATTATTGCCGGTTCGATGCTGGTGTTTATTCCGGCAATCGGCGAGTACGTTATTCCGGCACTGTTGGGTGGACCGGATACGCTGATGATCGGCAAGATTTTATGGTCAGAGTTTTTCTCCAATCGTGACTGGCCGGTGGCCTCGGCCGTTGCCATCGTCATGTTATTTTTGCTGGTTATCCCGGTAATGTTCCTGCGCAAGACGGAGGTGAAGACATGAAGAAACGATCATGGTTTTTATCCTCCGCTACCCTGTTTGGTTTTATATTCCTATATGCGCCGATCATTTCTCTGGTGGTATTTTCCTTCAATAAATCAAAACTGGTGACAGTTTGGGGTGGGTTTTCGACCAAATGGTATGGGGAACTGCTCAACGATCCGCAGATTTTGGGTGCGGCGTGGATCAGTCTGAAAATCGCGTTTATCAGCGCCACCCTTGCTTTGGTGTTCGGCACCATGGTGGCGTTAGCGCTGACACGGTTTGGTAAATTCCGCTCGAAAAGTCTGCTCAACGGTATGATCACCGCGCCTTTGGTTATGCCGGAAGTGATTACCGGTCTTTCGCTGCTGTTGCTGTTTGTCTCGATGGAAGCAGCCTTTGGCTGGCCTGCCGGGCGCGGCATGCTCACCATCATCATTGCGCACACCACCTTTTGTATGGCCTATGTGGCGGTGATTGTTCAGGCGCGACTGAGCGATATGGATGATTCATTAGAAGAGGCGGCGCTTGATCTGGGCGCAAAACCTGTGCGCGTGTTCTTCGATATTACTCTGCCGGTGATTGCGCCTGCGCTGGTTTCCGGCTGGCTCTGTGCGATCACCTTATCACTGGATGATCTGGTGATTGCCAGTTTCGTTTCCGGTCCCGGCGCTTCGACTTTACCGATGGTAATTTTTTCGAAAGTACGCCTCGGGGTCAGTCCTGATATCAATGCGCTGGCTACCATTATGATCGGTATTGTCGGCATTGGCATCACGATTGCTACCTATTTCATGCTTAAAAAACCAAAAGAGAAACTCACATGACCAAAGGCGATCAAGCATTCCGTGCAGCTTCCAACAATGAACGCATGGAAGAAATGACTTATGGCGGCGCACTCAGCTTTTTGCGCCGTAGATATTCACGCGACCTTGATGGCGTGGACGTGGCGGTGAGCGGCGTACCCTATGATGCCTCCGTCACTTATCGATCCGGCGCACGCCTCGGGCCACGGGCCATTCGTGAGGCTTCGGTGCAATTGGCGGAGCTCTCTGCCTTCCCCTTTGGTTTTGATCCTTTCAAAACTCTCAGCGTGGTGGATTATGGCGATTGCTTTTTAGACCCGCACCATCCGCTGACCATTCCTGGTACTATTGAAAAACACGCCGAGGACATTCTCAAAACCGATACGAAAATGCTCACTTTTGGCGGCGACCACTTTGTGGCTTACCCTTTGCTTAAAGCCCATGCGAAGAAACATGGCCCCATCGCTTTGGTTCAATTTGATGCCCATTGCGATACGTGGGAGGACGACGAGGGTCGTCTTGACCACGGCACGATGTTTGCTCGTGCTGTAGCTGAAGGCATTGTTGATGTTTCAAAATCCACCCAAATCGGCCTTCGCACCTATAATGACAGCGACCATGGGTTTGAAATTCTAACCGCTCCCTGGGTGCATCGGAACGGTATTGATGCGGCCTTAGACATTATTTCGGCACGGGCAGGCGATACGCCTCTTTATATCTCTTTTGATGTGGATGGGCTTGATCCGGCTTTTGCGCCGGGAACAGGCACTCCTGTGGTTGGTGGTTTGGCCAGTTGGCAGGCACTGGAACTCATTCGCGGCATGGGCGAATTAAACTTGGTCGGCATGGATGTGGTGGAAGTGGCTCCGGCCTATGACCACTCGGAGATCACAGCTATTGCTGCTGCAGCTGTGGCTCATGACTGGCTATGCTTGCTGGCTGCCAAAAAAGGCGCTAAGGGTTTGCCAATAGGGCGGCTTTAAGGTCGGTGACTTTAGGAATTTTATCTTGATTAAAGAACTTCTCGATCACAACAAGGTGTGGGCAGCGGGCAAGGTTGCTGATGACCCTGAATATTTTAACAGGCTCAGCGAATTGCAGGCGCCGGATTATTTATGGATTGGGTGTTCCGATAGCCGTGTCCCGGCGAACGTCATCACAGGACTGGAACCTGGCGAAGTATTCGTTCACCGCAATGTGGCTAATCTGGTTCATCCCGGCGATATCAATATGCTTTCCGTACTTGAACACGCAGTCGATACGCTGAAGGTCAAACATATCATCGTTTGTGGTCACTATGGCTGTGGTGGCATTTCTGCTGCTATGGATGGCCATCAGCACGGCGTTATCGATCACTGGTTGCAACCGGTCAGAGATATTGCCGTGCAATATGCCGGTGTGCTTGCATCATTTGAAGATGAAGAGGCACGGTTAAACCGCCTTTGCGAACTGACCATTGAAGCGCAAGTTCAGGGCCTTGCGCGCACACCCATCATTCAAGCATCCCGCCAGCGTGGCGAGAACATCCAAATCCATGGCTGGGTTTATGGCCTAACCAATGGATTGTTGAATGATCTTCACTGTTGCAACGGTGCGCAAAAGTAGGGCTGTATCGGCCCTCACTCTCCGCCATCATCCTCAATCCAAGCCTTTGAAAGCATGTTTATCTTGAGGGTATCTTATTGCGGATAGCTGAGAGGAATGGATCCTCGGGTCTAGCCCGAGGAATAACATTGAAGTAGATAGCCTACTTCTTCAATAGTCCGCGATTGACCAGCAATTCTGCAATCTGCACCGTGTTCAATGCAGCACCCTTGCGTAGATTGTCTGACACAACCCAAATATTGAGGCCGTTTTCTACCGTGATATCTTCGCGGATGCGCGAGATAAAGGTTGCGTCTTCGCCGACACATTCGAACGGAGTGATGTAACCACCATCTTCGTGCTTATCAATCACCAGACAACCGGGAGCTTCGCGCAGAATATCGCGTGCTTCCTGAGCCGAAATCGGGTTTTCGAACTCGATGTTGACGGCTTCCGCATGGCCCACAAAAACCGGAACACGCACTGCGGTACAGGTAATTTTGATGCTTTTATCAAGCATTTTTTTGGTTTCGGCGACGACTTTCCATTCTTCTTTGGTGTAGCCATCTTCCATGAAATCATCGATGTGCGGAATGACGTTGAAGGCGATGCGTTTGGTGAAAT
>JAESSK010000311.1 GCA_016764155.1 Rhizobiaceae bacterium | reverse complement strand
GTCTCGTTGAACATCGCAATTAGTAAACTAATTACGTGTTCCGCAGGAAAACCGCCAACCACGTTTCTCTTTCTTTCATATTCAATTTTCAAAGAACAGATGCAAACAAGTTTACATCTTTGGTCACGAGCCCCTCTTAGGAAAGCTGGGCTTTTGACCAGGAGAAACAGCACTAAGTGCCAATCTCTAAATGATTTAACAAGGGCATACGATGTTGTCGCCAGCGGCGCGCCGCCCTCGTTGTTGGGGTATATAGTCCCCATATGAGCGAACTGTCAACAACCATTTTCAAAAATATGAAACTTTTTTCAACCACTTGCGACCCCTCGCACACACCCTGCACAAGACACCCCTTTTTGAGCAGATTCAGCACTTTTTACCAAATGATCAAAAATTTGGACCAATTCTTTTTTTGACAAAGCGACATAATTTTGAACACTTATTATATTATTCGCGGTTCTGTGGGGCTCACGGCATCAAAAATCACATTTAAGCCAGATTATAAAATCATAATCTGGGTTGAAATGGCTTTGAAGCCTCAAAAAAATGCAAAAAAGATTGAGGATGGAGTGTTTTTCCATTCAAACCCTTTGATGCAGCAGATTGAAGTGGTTTCATCATCCTTCGGATATGAACCAATTGCCTATATATGAATTCATAACTTTGGGGTCAGTTACGGCTGATACCCATATTTTGTAACAAGATGATCAAAAGCCAGTAAATATATGAAGCCCCTTCAACCAAACCCTGAATCCCAATCCCTCGGCGAACTGCCTGCAATCTCCGGCGATCATCGCAATCGCAAGCCCGACAGGCGTCAGGTCTCTATAAGGTGGTTGGCCAGTTCCATTCTTGTGGGCCTCACCTCACTCTTCCTTATGGGCGGCGCATTATTTGCAACGCTTGATGGCAGGGAAGAACTGACCCTTCCTGCCGTTGCATATGATAAATCATTCATGGGTGTATCCGCCACCGGGCTATTAAAGGGCGACCGCCCCGGCAGTAGCATTAATGTGGCACCGGCCGTTTCCAATGTGATGATGGTTTCAACTGTTTCTAGAGAGGGCGACAGCAATGTTATCACCGTGCGCCCTTTCATGCATATTAGAGCGCCCCTTGCCATCGCGCCAAAGGCGAACCTTAAATATCCAAGTTTCAATGCACTGACGATATTTTCTGAATCCAGCAAGTCTGTTTTAAGTGCGAAATCCAGCGACTCTATATACGGCGCGAATGTGGACAGTCAGGTGACCACCAAAATCACTGACTTTCCCTTCAATGACAAATCGATTGCCAAGCAAACAAAACAAAACATCGCCGACATAGAAGCACTGGTGCGCAAATCAGCTCCCGGCCTTGTGGATGGGGCTATTTTAATTTCTACCGTCTCTTATTTTGATGACAGCCGCTTTTCTATGGAAGCTCCAGGCTTCATCACGACCCCCGGCATCACCATTGTTGCGGAAAATGTCACCACTCGTGCCAAGCTCAACCCGGACGAATATATGGGCAAACATTATTACGAGCGTACAGTTCCCATCAAATCCGACGCAAAGCTTGCCACCATCCTTGAAACCGAGGGCATGGACGAGGCTGAAGCGTCAATCATTGCAAATGTGCTAATATCCGATCTGGCCTCAGACTCTCTTAAGGCCAAAGACAGCCTGCTCATTTCTTTCGAAGCCAATCGACTGAGCGACAATGAAACCCTCACCAAAATCGCCCGCATCAGCGTTTACCGGGCAGGCACCCATTTGGTCAGCGTTGCTCGTTCCGACAATGACCGCTTTGTATATGCATTAAAACCTGACAGGCTAGAAATCAAAACCGCTGTTAATAGCGCTCGCCCCACGGTTTCTCGGGCGAGCCTGCCATCCGCTTATAACGGCATCTATCGTGCAGCACTTTCCGAAGGCCTGACCCCGGACCTTGCCGGCATATTAATAAAAATATTTGCCTTTGACGTGGATTTTAAATCCCGCATCACGCCAACCGATGATTTGTCCGTTTTTGTGTCACTGGAAGACGGCAAGGACAAGCCCACAGCCGAGTCTGAAATTCTCTTTGCCGCCCTTAATCTAAATGGTGTCAAACGACGCTATTACCGTTTCCGCGACGCAAAGACCGACCGGATCGATTATTATGACGCCGAGGGAAAAAGCGCCAAGAAATTCCTACTGCGCAAACCCGTCCCCAATGGCCGCTTCACTTCGCCCTTCGGCATGCGCTATCATCCGGTGGCGCGAGTGCGCAGATTGCACGGCGGCGTCGATTGGGCAGCCCCTCGCGGCACAAAAATTCTTGCTGCAGGCAATGGCGTGATCGAAAAAGCGGGCTGGAACGGCGGCAATGGCCGACAAACCGTCATCCGCCACACCAATGGCTATAAAACTTCATATTCCCACCAAAGCCGGATCGCCAAGGGCATAAGGCCGGGCATCCGTGTTCGTCAGGGGCAAGTCATTGGTTCTGTAGGTTCAACCGGCCTCTCAACCGGTCCCCATCTCCACTACGAAGTGAGAGTGAATGGCAATAAGGTGAACCCCATGCGCATCCGCTTGCCAAATGGCAGGGTCTTGAAAAACCAAGAACTGGCTTCCTTCAAACTGGAACGCGACCGCATCGATGCATTGCTCAAAAAACGCAATCAGAGCCTGGCTTTGTTGAACTAGGCTTAAGCCCAGACAATTTAGGCCAGCCTTCTTCGCGCACTGGTGATGCCATCCTTCATATTTAGGATAAGCAGGATAATATTGGTGGCACCTGCCAGCAATTCAACAATCTGCACGCTGTAAAACCACGCGTCAAAATTCCCCTGCCCTGCTCGATTGCTAAGAAAGAACGCAGAGGGCAATAGGATAAGAAGCCCGTTGGCAGCAATGATTTTCATCCGCCGCTTTTTGTGCTCAACCATCAGCCCTTTCCATTTCATCGAAACACCTGACGCGCCAGCCAGCATCATCGCAGGAACAAGCACCATCATTCCCTTAAGAATAGACAATTTAACCAACGCGATATCCGCAGGATTGCCAAACGCCTCAGATGCAACGGTCCCTATCCAAAAGCTCAAAACACACAACAACGCCACCATACCAAAAAACCCGTGAATTTTCGTTTTCATAACACTCTCCATTTACATAGCAAGCTATGTATATAAGGCTTGAATAGCGTGCTATACAAGTGCAAATATTTTTCATGGAATTTGAAAAGAAAAAATCAGCCGGATATTTGGCAAACCACATGGCACGCCTTTTCGCCCAAGGCCTGCATGAGCGCATCAAATCGCTGGGCCTGGCCCCGGCTCAGTTCATGACCCTACTGGAACTCTGGAACGAAGACGGTCTCAGCCAGAAAGAGCTGATCAAACGCATCGACGTGGAACAGGCCACCATGGCCAACACCATAAGAAGAATGGAACGCGACGGCCTGATTATCCGCAAGCAAAACCAAAAAGACGCCCGCTCCCACACAGTTTTCCTGACCAAAAGAGCAAAACAACTGGAACAAGCAGCAAAAGAGGCCGCATACTCACAAAACGCCGCAGCCTTGGAAGGGTTTTCCAAAGATGAGCATGAGAAATTTCTAGAATTCATGCAGCGAATTATTGGGAATATGAAATCTAACTGAATCATCCAGCAATTAGCTTACAATAAATGAGAACCATTTCGCGTAGATTATAGAAAAACACTTATTATAGTTGTGAATTTTACTGCACATATTCTACTGGAAACCCCAAGCTGGGATCGTTGAGTATATAGTCATTATTGTCAGATCCCATGATCATTCCCATTAGGTCTTAAATTCTTGGAATGACTACTAAAAACTGAAATAAAAATTTCCGTAGTAATTATATAGAACAATCCAATAATTACGCCACCAGCTAGAAATAAAATTGTGTAAAAAAGATTTTTTTCTATTATAAAATAGAAATATCCGAATAAAAATAAAACCCGAAACATGATAAAAGCAAAAAAGGACTTTATTTTTGAAAAATTTACCACCTTCAAGAAAATTAAATATTCAGAATTATATCTATTTACATAAAACACATACATCAGAAACATAAAATCTATTAAAAAAAACGAAATGAAGTAAATTTTATACTGTATTACATCCATGATTTTAAGAAAAATCAAAAACTGCAAAAAAATTACTGTAATCAGCGAAACAATAATTTTGGTACGCTTATCGATCAATATTCCTTCACACCACATATCTACCTCCAATCATCACCCCGCCGGCGGTGCGAATTAGCCAGTCGGTGGCTTTTAAATCTGTGCCTCTGATTACGTGGACCAGAATGCGTGTTGCACCTAGGATTAAAGCACCGATGGACCTATTGGATCGCTTCGCAAAATTAAAGGTTGCAACTCCATGATGACATGGTTCAAGTTACGCAACAACATCTAGCTCAGTTCAACCAACAAGCATAAAATCCGGCGAGCTTTCACCCGCCGGATCAATCTTTAAGCAGCTTGCTCTGCCTCATCGCTCTCATCCGGCTTTTCGGCTTTCACAACCTCGGCAATTGGCGTGAACAACAACCGGTCGGAACCAGCCACCACATCAACGCTCATACCGTCATGCAACTCGCCGGATAAAAGCAATTCTGCCAGCGGATCCTGCAACTCGGACTGAATAACCCGCTTCAATGGACGCGCGCCATAGGCTGGGTCATATCCTTTATCGGCAAGAAACTGCATCGCCTCATCTTCGAGGTTCATTTTGATGCGACGCTCGGCCAACAGCCCTTCGAGTTGACGCATCTGAATGGCAACGATGCCGCTCATATCGATGCGTTTCAAACGATGGAACAATATGGTCTCATCAATCCGGTTAAGAAACTCAGGCCGGAAACTGGATTTAACCACCGCCATCACTTCATCGCGGACTTTGTCCACATCTTCGCCTTCGCCAAGACCCACCAGATATTCAGCCCCCAAATTGGAAGTCATAATGATGAGTGTGTTGGAGAAATTGACCGTGCGGCCTTGACCATCAGTCAACCGCCCATCGTCCAGCACCTGCAGCAATATGTTGAAGACATCAGGATGCGCTTTTTCGATTTCATCGAAAAGAATGACCTGATATGGCCGACGCCGCACAGCTTCCGTCAGCATCCCGCCTTCATCATAGCCCACATATCCCGGAGGCGCACCGATCAATCTTGAAATCGAGTGTTTCTCCATGAATTCCGACATATCGATACGAACCATCGCATGGGGATCATCAAACAGAAAATTCGCCAGCGCCTTGGTAAGTTCGGTCTTGCCGACACCTGTTGGCCCAAGGAAAATGAACGAACCAATTGGCCGAGAAGGATCTTGCAATCCGGCACGCGCACGGCGCACAGCTTTTGAAACCGCGTGAACGGCTTCGGCCTGCCCGACAACCTGCTTTGCCAGTTCTTCTTCCATGCGAAGCAATTTGCCACGCTCACCTTCAAGCATCTTTTCGACCGGAACACCGACCCAGCGCGAAACAACTAATACAGGCACATATTATCTAAGGTCAGTTCGTTATCTGTGCGCAAGTGATTGAGGTTCTGTGATCGTCTATTGACATAATTT
>JAESSK010000310.1 GCA_016764155.1 Rhizobiaceae bacterium | reverse complement strand
GGCCACTTCACCACGCGCCAAAACCTGCAATACAGCTGGCCAGCGCTTAAAGACCTGCCTGCAATTCTGGATGAATTGGCGGAGGTCGAGATGCACGCCATTCAAATTCTTTCACCGGCCCAGCGCCCTATTCAAAAAACACTCGATCTTCCGGGGTTTTGGAAGGGTTCATGGATGGATGTCCGTTCCGATATGCGCGGTCGCTATCCAAAGCATTTTTGGCCGGAAAATCCTGCTGAAGCTGCCCCCACCTCCAGAGCAAAACCACGAAAGCCTTGAATTTGGGTTTTGGACCCTGTTTATGGGTTGAAAGATAAGGCATCCATTCATGCAATACGCAATTCAGGAAAAACATACGATACGGCTTGAGACGCTGGTGACCATTCGCTGGCTGGCAGTGCTTGGCCAGACCAGCGCCGTGCTGTTTGTAGCGTTCGGTCTGGAATTTGACTTTCAGTTTTCGCTTTGTCTGGTGGCAATCACCTGTTCTGCTTGGCTGAATGTGGTATTGCGACTTCGCTATCCACTCAACCATCACCTTTCGCAAGAGACGGCTGTCGCCCTTCTTGCATATGATATTTTGCAATAGACCTTGCTACTCTATCTCACCGGTGGCCTGCAAAATCCGTTTGCTCTTCTATTGGTGGTGCCGGTTGTGATATCGGCGGCGATCCAATCCATCGGGCAAACCTTATTGTTAGCCGCATTGGTGGTAATTGCCGCAAGCTTGCTGGTGTTTTTCTCGCAGCCATTGCCTTGGCCCGGCCCTGATGCGCTGGAACTTCCTCTGCTTTACGTCTCCGGCGTTTGGGTGGCGATTGTCTCAAGTCTGGTGTTTACAGCGATTTATGTGTTCCGCGTGGCGGATGAATCACGCAAACTGGCAGAAGCGCTGGCAGCGACTGAACTGGTGCTACAGCGCGAACAACATCTCTCTACGCTGGATGGGCTAGCCGCAGCTGCGGCCCATGAATTGGGAACGCCCTTGGCAACCATCGCCTTGGTATCGAAGGAGATGACACGCGAACTGGACGAAGGCTCCCCGATGATGGAGGACGCAAAACTGTTGCGCAGTCAGGCGGAGCGTTGCCGCCAAATATTGCAGACTCTCACCTCACTTTCCGAAGATGGGGATATGCATATTGGCAGCATGCCGTTTTCGTCGATTTTAGAAGAAATTTGCGTACCCCATCGCGATTTCGGCGTGACGCTTTTGATTGATATCGACGAATCTACGGCAGCAGAACCAATCTGCCACAGAAATCCGGCCATTCTTTATGGTCTGGGCAATCTGGTCGAAAATGCTGTTGATTTTGCCAAAGCAAAAGTACGATTGAGGGCCGTTTGGGATGAAAAAGACGTAACACTGCAAATTAGTGATGACGGACAAGGGTTTAGCGCAGAAGTATTGAACCGTATCGGCGAACCTTTCGTGACCACCAGAGGACAATCCAACATAGAAACCGGGGGCGGCCTTGGCCTTGGATTGTTTATTGCAAAAACTTTACTGGGGCGGAGCGGTGCTTCGTTACGGTTTGAAAACATCAAAAACGACGGTGGTGCGATTGTAACTATTAAATGGCCACGAGGGGCTCTTGATTCCAAATCGTAAGCGGGATCAAAGGTTTGGTTTTGACTTTTTGATCTAAACGTTCCACAACCTTTTTCATGGAACTAAATACAATAAGGACTTCGCGTATGTCGGACAGTGCGAATACCGGCGCTGATCTTGGGGATGATAAAACCCTGCTGCTGGTGGATGATGATCGTCCGTTTTTGACCAGGCTAAGCCGCGCAATGGAATCTCGTGGTTTTATAGTAGATACTGCCGAGAGCGTTTTGGAAGGCATTGCCAAAGTGCGCGCTAACCCGCCAGCGTTTGCGGTCGTGGATATGCGGCTGAACGACGGCAACGGTCTTGATGTGATCGAGGCAATACGAGCCAGACGTTCTGACAGCAAAACAATCATTCTAACGGGATATGGCAACATCGCCACAGCGGTAACGGCTGTAAAAATGGGCGCCGTCGACTATTTGGCAAAACCTGCAGATGCAGATGATGTTTACACCGCCCTCACCCGCAAGCCCGAAGATAAAGCATTGCCACCTGAAAATCCGATGTCGGCAGACCGTGTTCGCTGGGAACACATCCAGCGGGTCTACGAATTGTGCGACCGCAATGTTTCTGAAACCGCACGGCGCTTGAACATGCACCGACGCACGCTGCAGCGTATTTTGGCCAAGCGCGCGCCGAGATAATTTTTTAAGCCTAGCTTACGGTTACCAGACCGGCTGTTGCCAAGTGTTGCTGACGCAAATGCCTCACCTTCAGCAACGCTGAGAGCTGCAGGATTATAAAACACGGCACAATAAAACTCGGGAACAAATTAAGCGGCCATACGTCCAGCGCCGAGCTGGTAAGCCCATTTGATATCAGGGCTGGAAATGCACCTGATGATAGGGCTGCGGTTCCAAGAGCAACGGTAAAATCCAACAGACCAAGCAGATGAAACCGGCGAAATCCGTTTGAGAATATATAATCCGGATCTTTTTCCATGTTTGAAAAAACAAATGCTGCTGAAAGACCGATGGCCACATCACCCAATCCGGCAGGTATGGCGAACAATGCCGGAAGTTGATGGAATGCGTAAAGCACCAGAAACACGAACCCGACAACTCGCCAATGCTGCAATCTGGTTAGGGTACGAATGTCCTGCGCCAGAACGAAATTTCTGAAATGCTCCGACAATGCGTAAACCGTGAAGAACAATGCGACCGGAATGAGAACCGTCAGTGCAATGGGGGGTATCATTATAGATTGTGAATTCATCAACAGACCGCTTGTGCCAATGGCATATGCTGCGGTGAACTGGATGGCGAGTAAGACAGCAAGAGTTAACTTTCTGGTGGTGTTCCAGAGTGGTGTTTGTTTTGTAATGGTCATTTGTTCTTTCCTTATTTACGTGTATATGCACTTTTATCGTCAAAAAAACACCTATCCGTCTTGAACAATCGAAACTGTTTCGGATAGGCCGTTCATAAATTCTGACCAACGCTGTTGTCCTAGACCTTGGGCAATTTGCTTTTGTATTTCCTGCCAAAGGGGCAGTGCGTCATCGAATATTTGTTTTCCGGCAGGGGTTATGCCGATTTTACGAACGCGCTGATCTTTCTCATGCCCAATACGGATTAGTTGCCTTCGCTC
>JAESSK010000309.1 GCA_016764155.1 Rhizobiaceae bacterium | reverse complement strand
GTTCTGCCACACGCCATTGGGATGAGGTGAGATAGGAAACACCAGAGAGCCCCACATTGCCGTTAGACCAATCTTGGGTCCCTGCCCATTCAATCACGTCGGCATAATCTTCTGCCTCTTCAGGCGATAAATATGTGGCGCGTCCCTCGGAGTGCCATATGCCGCGCGGGTCCACATTGATAACCGCGTAGCCGTGGGGCACCCAATAGAATGGGTCCGGCGCCTCAAAGGCTGTATAATCCGACATGTTGCTGTCATCGACTTCGGCCTTGGGGAAGTTCACCGAATATTGGGTATGGCCGTGTTTGCCATAAGGTCCCCACGCAATCAGCGGCGCAGCTTTTTCCTCAGCTTCCGGACGATAGATATCGGCGTAAATTTTGACCCCATCGCGCAAGGTGATCGCCACATCTTTTTCGATGATGACGCCATCAAGAATGGTTTTTTTATAGACGGGTGGTTTGCCGCCACGCTCACCGGGTTCGTGGTGGGGCGGGATGAATTTATATTCGAAATTACTCATGCTTTAAATTCTGACTCAATCCATTCGACCAGCGAAGCTGTAACCAGTTCCGGGCTTTCAAAGGGGGAAAAATGTCCGGTATCTTCATAGATAACCAGTTTTGAATGGGGAATTCGTGCAGCCAGCTCTTCATGCATGGCAACAGTGGAAAATCCATCCTGACGACCAACGGCAACCAGCGTTGGACAGGTGATGGCGCTAATGACGAGTTCCACATCGGCTCTGGTCATTAAGGCGCGAAGCTGACGCTCCAGCAGTTCCGGCGACATGCGCAAGACCATATCACGGAGCGGGCCCATGATATTTTTGTTGCCGTGACTGGCCGGGTTGACCATAGGCGGCAACCAGCTATCGGAAACCGCCTGCAACCCTTCATTGAAACCAAGGTCGATCATTGACTGCCGCATGGCCGGTTCGCCGTCTTGTATCGGTTCAGTACGCGCATCAAGAAACGCCACGCGGTCAATTCGCTCAGGAGCCTGACGTAACATTTCCAACGCAATGCGCGCGCCCAGCGAGTGCCCGACAACCATTAGCGGCCCTTCGGTCAGGCCCAGCGCGTCGGCTGCCATATCGGTCAAATTATCCTGCGTCGTATGATCCGCGATAATAACCGGCATGGTTTTTGAAAAATGTTCGACCGCGTGTTGCCAGACAATTTCATCTGACAGCAGACCGGGGATTAGAATTAGGGTTGGTTCGTTCATGCAATCAGTCCTGTTTCGCCGCGCCCGGTTTTGCGTGGGTCTTTATAGATTTTTCCGTCTTTCATAATCATCGCCATATTTTCGCGATGCTGTAAAATTGAAACATTGTCCAGCGGGTTGCCATCGACCAACAGCAAGTCGGCAAGATATCCCTCTTTGACTTCACCGCCTTCACCAGCAAAGCCCATTAGTTCCATGCCGACCTTGGTGGCGCAGAGCAGTGCTTCATTGGTTGAATAGCCGAAATATTTTACGAAGTGCTCGATGTCGCGGGCGTTCTGACCCATGGGCGTAATATTGAACCCATAGTCACCGCCGACCACCACGCGAATGCCGCGTTTTCTGATCTCATGATAGGTTGCACAGCAGGCATCGAATTTGCGGAAGAGGTCCATTTCCTCAGCCAATTCCTTGGAAATTCCATTGGCCTCTCCATCAACGGTACAATTATAGACCAATCCAAATGCTGGACCGACGAAGGACACATCCTTGATGGCTTCCAGCATATCGAGGGCTTCTTCATCGGCGAAGTCGCAGTGATAGATGCAATCAATTTTGTGCCGCGCTGCCATTTTTACACTTTTGGAGGAGCGGGCATGACAAGCAATTTTCTTGCCGTAATTACGCGCAACGCTAACGAAAGCTGCCAGTTCGTCTTCTTCTAACGTGGTGATTTCCGCCTTTGCGTGGGAGACGAATTCATCACCGGAAATATTGATCTTCATGATGTCCACATTGTCGCGCACGCATTCTCGCGCCAAGCGGCGCATCTCGTATGGGCCATCGGCAACAAGACCGAAACTCTCGGCATACATATGGCGTTTTCGTTCATCGCCAAGTCCGCCGGTTGTGGTGCATTCAGGGCTTCCGGCCAACATGCGCGGGCCGACAATCATGCCGCTATTGATCGCATCTCTCATCACCACACCGATCATCGGCTTGGCGGAGGCGGCTTCAAAAATCGAGGTAAAACCGTGTTCGAACAACAGTTTAATATTGGCGGCGGTGCGAAGGGTATGTTCCTCCGGGCCGATATTTCCGAGGTCGGCATTGGTATCAATACCAACGAAACTTGGATGACAATGGCCTTCAACCAGGCCGGGCATTAACGTTCTGCCACCGGCATCTAGGACATCTTCACTATCTGGAGCTTCGATATCCTTGCGGTGGATTTTATCAATCCGGTTACCCTTGATCTCCACAGCACCGGAAAAAAGCTCTCCGGCATCGCTGTCCCAGATATTTGCGTTTCTGATTAATAGTGATCCCATGCGATATCCTCCCACGATTACTCCCAAGATTATCGGGATATGATGAACCTGTGAACAAAAAAACGCAAATGCCAAAAGACACCCGCGACACAAGGTCATTGTCTTGACTGTAATGGATGTGGAAAATATGCTTAAGACTAGACCCAGAACCAATTCTTAAGGGAAGAGACATCATGATAAAAATTTGGGGAAGAAAATCTTCGTCCAATGTACAAGTGGTATTGTGGGCCGCAGCAGAGCTTGGGATTGGTTATGACCGCATTGATGCAGGGCTTTCATATGGGGTGGTGGATACGCCTGCCTATCTTGTAGAAAACCCCAATGGCACTGTTCCCATGATACAGGATGGGGACGATACTCCTCTATGGGAATCTTCCGCCATATTGCGTTATCTTGCCAATTCCTATGGCAATGAATTGATGTGGCCTGCGGACCCTGCCGCACGCGCCCAGGTTGATAAATGGATGGAATGGGCAAAGAGGCATATTAGCCCGGTCTCGACGATAGACCACTTTAACCTGGGCGCCGAAACGTTTAGCGGTACGCGCCGCATCCATGGCCGTGTTACCACCGCCATAAACCACC
>JAESSK010000308.1 GCA_016764155.1 Rhizobiaceae bacterium | reverse complement strand
TGTTTGGAATATCATCAGCACGCGGAACAGAATAATCCATGAAGGAAGCCGTCAGTAGCTGGCCGTCCTCATCATAAATCGTGTGCTCGTTGAGACACTGTCCGATACCTTGAGCAACGCCGCCATGAACCTGACCTGCAAGCAGCATCGGGTTCACTGTCACGCCGAAATCATCAACAATTGTATAGGCGATGATTTTGGTAATGCCTGTTGCTGGTTCGATTTCTACTTCGCAGATATGAGTGCCGTTTGGATAGGTCGCTTCGGCCTGCACGAAATTGCCCTCGCCTTTCAAATCATCCGGATTGCTGGCTGATTGTGCAAGGTCTGCTAGGCTGATGACGCTGTCTGTTCCGACCACACGGGCTTCGCCGTTGGTAAGTTCGATATCGCCTGCTGCAGCTTCCAGTTTATCAGCGGCCAATTCCTTAAGCTTTTCAGCTAGGGCCTGACTGCCGCGCACAACGGATACGCCGCCAAGAGGCACTGAGCGTGAACCGCCTGTGCCGCCGCCTGCGGAAAGTTCATCCGTATCGCCCTGACGCACATCGATCTGATCAATATCAAGACCAAGATTATCAGCGGCCAATTGAGCATAGGCAGTCGCGTGCCCCTGACCATTGGTCTGGGTGCCGATTTTCAATGTAACCACGCCATCGGTGCCGAGTTCAAGGAAAGCTGGCTCGGAGCCGGCAAAGGCGCAGGCTTCAATATAAGTTGCCATGCCGATGCCGCGGAATTTGTCTTGCTTCTTGGCATCGTCATTGCGTGCTTCAATGCCGTTCCAGTTGGAACGCTCCATGCACTCTTCCATGTGTTCAACGAATTCGCCCGTATCATACATACGACCACCTTGGGTGGTGTATGGCAATTGCTCAGGTTTGATGAAATTGCGGCGACGGATTTCGTCTCTGGTCAATTTCATATCCAGTGCACATTGGTCCACCAGACGTTCAATCAGATAAGCAGCTTCCGGACGACCAGCGCCGCGATAGGCGTCAACCGGTGCAGTATTGGTATAGGCACCGCGCATATGGAAATACATTGTATCGATATCATAAAGCCCGGTAGCCATAGTGCCGCCGAGGAATGGAATGAACGGACCATAGCAATGGAGATAAGCGCCCATTGCTGCGATCAGATCAATATCCAATGCGAGGAATTTCCCATCCTTGTCCATTGCCATGCGAGCGGTCACAACATTATCGCGGCCATGGGCATCAACAACAAAATGTTCTGAACGATCTGAGGTCCATTTGACCTGCTTGCCGGTCAGTTTTGCGGCTGCCATTGCCAGCGGATATTCGCGATAGGTGAATGCCTTGGTGCCAAAACCACCGCCGACATCGCCGGTTGTTACGTGAATTTTTTCTACCGGCAAACCGAACGTTCCAGTCAGAACGCCTTGAATACCGTGTACGCCCTGAGAGCAAACATTCAGATTGAAGCGGTCATCTTTGACGTTCCAATCTGCAACGCAGGAGCGGGTCTCGATATAGTTTGCGACCAGACGGTTATTGACGACGGAAAGTTCTGAAATATTGGCAGCACCGTCGAAGAGTTTTTTGGTTTTTTCCTGATCACCAGCTTCACAGGTGAAAGCAAGATTGCCTTTGCGATCAGCATAGACTTGAGGCACGCCAGCATCGAGTGCAGTTGCAGTATTCGCAATCGCATCCTTCATGTCGTAATCGACTTCGATCAGCTCGGCTGCATCTCTTGCAAGGATAACACTATCAGCAACGATGAACGCAATCGCATCGCCCACATGAAGAACAGTGTCTTCACAAAGGATAGGAATGTCGCGGGGCTCTACCATTGACCCATCCACCTGCGGCAGTAATGCCTGACAGGTGAGCGGCTTAAGATGCGCCACATCAACGGCGGTCATCACCGCATGAATTCCCTTGGCAGCCTTCGCTGCGGAAATGTCGGTAATTTTGAATTTCGCGTGTGCGTGCGGAGAGCGCAACACATAACCGTGGAGCAGATTTGAATCCACGTTATCGTCGGTAAACCTTCCCCGACCAGTTAATAAGGCGACGTCTTCTTTACGGCGAGGGGATGCCCCTATGCCAAATTTTCCGTGTACCGGTGCGTTCATTATAACCTCGAGAATATACAAAAGTCCTATACATAGAAACTATCTTAAATCGCAGCTATGTCGAGGCATTTTTGTTGTGTTGGCGAATTTGGTCTGTCATTGTACGGGTCGGAGCATTTTTTAGTCAATGGCACTTCCCACATTAATAAATAGATTCAATGCCCTCCCCGCCAATTTAAAAGGCGCGGCGGCTCTGATGCTTGCGGCAATTGGTTTCACCTGCATGACCTTGTTGATTAAGTTGACGGGGGCACATTTGCACGTAACGCAGATATTGCTGGTACGCCAAATCGTGATGATCGGCATTGTGGCACCAACAATCTTTCGTGATTTTCCGGGATCGCTGAGAAGCGACCATGTGGGACTTCAGTTTACCCGTTTGATTGTTGCGACGTTTGCCATGTTGATGGGGTTCACCGCAGTCATCAATCTACCGCTTGCCGATGCAACGGCGATTGGGTTTGCCAAGAGTTTCTTTGTAACCATTTTTGCCGTCATAATATTGAAAGAGGTTGTGGGCCTGCGCCGCTGGATGGCGGTGGGTATCGGATTTCTCGGCGTAATGTTTATGGTGCAACCGGGCACAGACGGGTTTTCGATTTACGCTCTGTATTCACTTTGCGGAGCGGCAGCTGCCGGAGTGGTGATGGTGTTAATTCGTCTGTTAACGCGAACGGAGAAGCCGGTAACGATCATGTCTTATCACGCGTTGGGAATTGGCGCGATCATGCTAGTTCCTGGCATCTACTTCTGGCAATGGCCGACCCAGACAGAATGGATCATGATGGGAATTATGGGCATAGTTACCTCCCTTGCCCAGTTAACAAATATCCATGCCTATAAATGGGGCGAAGCCTCAGTGATGGCCTCACTTGATTATACCCGCCTGCTCTATGCCACTATTATTGGGTATCTGGTGTTTGGTGATTTGCCCGGCCCCTATACGTGGATTGGCGCAGCGATCATCATCACCGCATCAATCTATACGATCAGGCGCGAGGCCAAGTTGAAAAAAACAGTCACCCGCGCACCGGATGCCAAGGAATATTAGGCTACCAAAACCATCTTTGCGGCATTGTCATCCCAACGCCAGCACGGTTGTTGTGGGTCGATTTTGATCCCACCCAACCATCGCTCCGGCGGATTAAGAGATAGATAATCGATCTCGCCTGCCAGAATTTTGCGGCCTGTATCAGTGAGGGCTATTTGCCTTTGTGGTTTAGTCCCCATCCAGTCGCATTCGCCAGCCAGAGGTTCTTGCGGCGTTCCCGGATGACCGTTTTGCGAAATCACTTCAAGCGGAGGATTTGTGGCCTCGCTCATTGATTTCAATATGTGCCAATACATGGTGTCACCCAACCACGGCAATGGCTCTTTCTGGTTCATCAAATCTTGGAAAATTCCCCCCGTTGTTTTGCTTCCTTCATTGAGAATTTCGAGAATGAATTTTTCAGTCAAACCAAGACCATTGAAGGCAGAGGGGAATTCCTGAAGGTGCCTTTTAACAGCGCGTGAAAGGTTTGGCAGAGTGATATCTTTTGAAACGGCAATCCGTTCCAATGCCTGAGGTGTCGAGGATAGCAATGCTTCCCATGCCTCGTCGCCAAGGCTCAATTATTGCCGCGTGACTGGTTGACGTCTGTTCCACACCATGCGGATTGCTTCAGGCGGCAATTGACCCAGTCCCCAAAATTTTATCGAACCGGGAAAGTGGTTGAGATCAATTATTTCCAATTTCTTAGGCGACCCGGTTTGGGCAAACAGCGAGAGAATTCTGATGAGAATTAGTTGATCGTAGCTATCATGCTCGAACCACAGCACCACACGCTCATATTCCTTGGCGGTGATATTATGTTGGTATAACCACCCGGGCCTGCACCACCCACGAGA
>JAESSK010000001.1 GCA_016764155.1 Rhizobiaceae bacterium | reverse complement strand
GTCACGACATTTGCAATTCGGTCGATTTCCTTTTTTGTCGTAATGCGTCGTTGCACAATAATGCTCCAGTAGAGCGGTGCGATNAGCAAATCTAAAGCCAGTTGTTGGTCAGTCTCCNCGGACAGTTCNCCACGCTCAATCGCCCGCTCTATCAAAANANTNGCTTGCGCGCGCCTATCTCNAGTTACNNGCTCAATCAANTCCGCCAATTCATCCGACCGGGCNCGTTCTGCGTGCAGGTCCGGGAGTATGCGCCGGACAAGCGAATGACGAAGCACTATGGCAAAAGCCCGCGTGATGGCGTGAACATCATCCTCAAATGATCCGGTATCAGGGATCGGTGTAATCGTNAGTGCTGTTGCNTTGACNGCCTCGTATGCAAGNTCTCGTTTGGANTTCCAACGTCTGTAAAGCGCTGCTTTGCCGACACCAGCTCGCTTCGCAATNCGGTCCATTCTCAAAGCNGCGTANCCNGTNTCTGCCCATTCCTCGAATAGAGCNCGATGCAAAGCNGTTGTGACGGAANGNTGTAAAAGTGCAGCACCTGCAACTTTTCTACGAGATTTTTTTCCGAAATTATCGTCGGAACTATTGCGTTCCATCGTTTTTGTCCTTATATCGTTGGAACTATACTGTTCCGACGAAGTTTGCATGAAAACGGTGTTCAAATCAATCGGAATGCGGGCGGCTCCACAATCTTAGGTAAAATGCTATGAACATATCCTCCCTTTTGCTAGTAGCCATCGCCTGTGGCGCGCTCATCCCTATACACGCCGGGATGAACGCTGCCCTCAGTCAGGTGGCGGGTCATTCGTTTTGGGCGACTATTCTGTCGTTCGGAGTATCGTTCGTCTGTCTTGCTGTGGTGGTCATTTTGTTTCAACCCACCCTGCCAACATGGGTGTCCCTTGCAGCAGCACCCTTTTGGGTGTGGTTTGGCGGGGCCATCGGGGTCGTCTATGTCATTGCAACCATGATGCTTGCGCCCCGTCTTGGCGCCGCGCGCTTCATCGCCGCAATTGTCGCGGGGCAGATGATCATGGCTTTGCTGATAGATCACTATGGCCTCATCGGCTTTCCCCGACATGCGGTTGATCTCAGCCGAATCCTTGGAGCGATGTTTGTCATCGGCGGTGTCGTCGCAATGCAATTCAATTGAGTAAACAGGAGAAAAAAATGTCCAAAACTGATACAATTCCAAGCTTTGGAGCCATGCTTCGCTATGCTCTAGGCGATGCGGTCTCTACAGATGCCGGCGACGATTTTCTCGCCATGTGCGCCGAAGACATCGTGTTCCAGTTTCCCTACGCGCCGGTTGGAACTGTGACCAAATTGCACGGTAAAGACGCCATCGCAGATTATCTTCCCAAGGTTGGAGCGCTGATCGCGTTTGAATCCATGGGCACGCCAATCGTCCATTCTTCCAAGGACGGTGAGACCTTCATTCTTGAATTCTCGTGCAAAGCCAGCGGCGCTAACACCGGCGCGCGGTACGATCAGAATTACATCTCGGTCGTTAAGGTTCAGGGTGGTCAGATCGTTCACTACCGCGATTATTGGAACCCGCTTATCCTGCTCGAAGCCGTTGGTGGCATAGAGCCTCTCACATCTAATTTTCAGGAGTTTATCAATGATTGATCATATCCTTGTAACCGGCGGCACCGGCAAAACCGGGCGCCGCGTGGCAAAACGTCTCCGTGCCAAAGGGCTGACACCGCGTATAGCGACTCGCAGCCCAAAAGATGAGAATGAGGTGCGCTTTCAATGGCAAGATCCCACAACGTTTGATGATGCGTTTCGGGGCGTTCAAGCCGTCTATTTAGTGGCTCCGACAGATACATTAGATACGATGGGAGCAATGCAACCCGGTTTGGAAGCCGCAGTTCGGGCCGGTGTGAAACGGTTCGTCTTGCTCAGCGCTTCCTCGCTCGAAGAGGGAGGCCCGATGATGGGGGCAGTTCACGCGTGGTTGCGGGTCAATGCGCCTGAGTGGGCGGTTCTACGCCCCTCATGGTTTATGCAGAACTTTTCAGAAGGACAACATCTTGCCCCGATCCTTGATGACTCTGCCATCTACACCGCCACTCAAGACGGATGTATCGGTTTCATCGATGCGGAAGATATAGCAAGTTGTGCGGCTACCCTTTTGACTGCGCCAAGGGTTGAAAACACTGACTACATTCTGACTGGCCCCGAGGCTATTTCCTACGATGCCGTCGCCGAGATCTTCTCGCGCCGTCTGGGTCGCACAGTAGAACACAAACGCCTGACCCGGGAAGCCATCGCACAGCGCTTTCTCGATCTCGGGTTTCCGGATAGCTACGCCAACACCCTTGCAGCCATGGACGATACAATTGCCGGAGGTTCAGAAAATCGTGTAACCGGCAACGTAAGGGCACTTGTGGGTCGAGAACCTACATCCGTCGACACATTCGTTGAACGCAATGTCGACATCTGGAAGAATGGCACTGTTTGAGGAAAGGTGATTATTTGTCCGCACACAAAATCTGCGTTATTCCGCTATTGATATTTCACGGATTTTTAGATCGAATTACGTGAATCCAGGCCATCTCAAGTATTAAGAATTTTCCTCTGACAATGCCCTTCTGGTCTGGATAACACACAGGCCTATAATCCTGGTAAGCCGCGACCGGGCCACTCGTCACGCGGAACGGGAGCGCCAACTTCGAATCCAAAGGAAACGACCCCGGTTGCGGCCTCGTCAATTTCGCAACGAAATTTCAAATTGTACCAACGGGCGTTAGCCCGAAACGCTCCCTTGCGCACCTGCAATATATTGCCCTTTCCCAGCTGATAAGATGGCAACAGGTCAGGCCAATATGGTGGGTGGGAATTGTTCAACTGATGGCGCAGCTCCGTAATGCAAAGCTTCCCAGCACGAATGCCTCGCGGCATTGCACCCATCGCCGTTATCGCGACAGGGCTCTCATTATCAGGCTGCGAACGAACTTTTTTTGAAGTTTTATCTGGCTTCAGTGGTTTTGGCGCAGTTGCAGAGACCGCCACTGTATTAGACATTGGCACCTTTGGAACGCTGATAATTTGCTTCGGCCTATCATGTTTTTTTGCTGGCTTCTCAGTGGGCGATTTACTGGCCGCCTTTGCTTCGATTGCAGCAACACCATTGACCCGCTTGCTCGAACCTGCATCTTTCTCGCCGAACTTATATACGGGACGCAACGTTTTAGGAGGTTTCACCGTCGCCTGATCGCCCGTGATAGTTTTCTCGAGGTCGGACGTTGGTTTAACCGCCAGCTTGGATTTTGGTTGCTGTTCTTGTGGTTTCTTTTCCTTCGGCGGTACCAGTTCAACCTGAATGCTCTTGGGCTCTTTCGATTCGAGCGTCGAGTGCGGCAGCTCAACAAATAACAGTGCTAGAATAATTGCATGTGTGAAGGCTGAGGCGAAAGCGCCTAAAGTAAATTTTAGTTTGAACCTGTTTAGCGTCTGCAGCATTGCACATACAATATAGCTCGGTTCGTCGAAAAACAACTCGGAACTGGCACATAGATAGGAAGCAGTGCGGATTGCACTGACGAGCGGGCTAACAAGAAAGCAGGTTGCCTATGATTTTGGTATAGGGTTTTCAACATTAAACAAGTGGATCCAGCAAGATCGTAAATATCCGGAAAAGCCTGCAGCACAATCTGATCTAGAACGCGAGATATCAGAGCTGCGAAAAGAGAACCGTCTTTTGCGTGAGGAGAGGGATGTGTTTGAATGGCATATCTGTTGTCAGAACGCGTAAACACAAGGTTACGACAGACAGCAATCACACGTCCAATATCGCGCCAAACCTGTTGAACAGGAACTTTATGGCAGATCGACCCAATCAGAAGTGGGTTGTCGATATTAGCTACATCTGGACACGTGAAGGCTGGCTGTATCTGGCGATAGTTTTGACCTGCATTCTCGCCGTGTGATCGGCTGGGCTGTCAGCAATAGAATGGCGATCTAGCAATCAAAGCTTTGGACACGCCGTGGCATTACGGAAGCCACCAAAGGTTGCATCCACCATTCAGATCGCGGCTCTTAGTATTGTTCACATAAATACCAGAAATGTCTACGCCAACATGGCTTCAAAATGTCCCCTCTTGTCTTATGAATTAATCAGCTCCTGTGTGATGATGGAGCCGCTGCCCGGC
>JAESSK010000307.1 GCA_016764155.1 Rhizobiaceae bacterium | reverse complement strand
CACGCCCCTGGACAAAACTCACCTCGTCCTGAGAACGTTCTTCAATCGGAATATCCCGCACCCCGTTTTTTACGGTCCAGTCAATGGTTGGAGAAGGCAACGCCACATAAAACGGCACATTATTATCATGCGCCGCAAGCGCTTTGAGATAGGTCCCGATCTTGTTGCAAACATCGCCATTTGCTGCGGTTCGGTCGGTACCGACAATCACCATATCAATCATGCCGCGCTGCATTAAATGCCCGCCCGCATTATCAACAATCAGCGTATGGGGGATGGCGTGTTCATTGAGTTCCCAAGCCGTCAACTGCGCACCCTGATTGCGCGGACGGGTCTCGTCCACATAAACATGCACCGCAATCCCCTCTTCGGTAGCCAGATAAATCGGCGAAGTTGCAGTACCATAATCAACCGTTGCCAACCAGCCCGCATTGCAATGGGTCAGTATATTGACCACTTCGCCGGGCTTCTTCTTAGCCGCAATTTCCTTGATGAGTTTCAATCCGTTCAATCCGATATTGCGATTGATTTGAACGTCTTCTTCCAAAATTTCAGCCGCCCGGACATACGCCGCCGCAGCGCGGTCAGCCACAGGCAAAGGCCGCAAAAGTTCACGCATTTCATCCAGAGCCCATTTGAGATTGATCGCCGTTGGACGTGTCTCATGCAACGTTTCCCAAACCGCATCAAGCGCCGCATCCGATGCGTCTTCATTCATGGCAATCGCAACACCATAAGCAGCAGTAACGCCAATCAACGGTGCGCCCCTTACCCACATATCGCGAATTGCGGTGGCAATGCCTTCGACACTATCGACGTTTTCCACACGAAATTCATGGGGCAACCAGCGCTGATCTATTAAATCAACTGATACACCATCATCATTAAGCCAGATGGTGCGGTAGTGGCGATCTCCAACTTTCACGACACAGCCTCCTTCTCGATTAGTTCGGCCAATGCATTCACCTCATCCATGCTATAAATCTGTCTTCGGTTTACCGCCAAATGCCGCCCAAGCTTAAGCGCTTTGGTTTCGCAGCTACCACGAACTTCAACATTTTCAATGCGTTCAAAATCAGCATTATGAGCAAGCCCCAAAATCCGGCGATGCATTTCAACACCAGCAAAACCAAGCATATCCACCCAAATCTGGTGCAACACCTGATCAAGCGCTTGCTCAGACGCAAGCGCATCGCCCTGATCCTCAAAAAGGGCAGCCTGATAAAGCATACCTGTACGCTCTGTGCGCCAAAGGTTNGAAAATTCNCGCCGGAAAACCAACCATGTATCNGCAATCACATCGAGCANATAGGNNCGCATATCNTCNCGNTCACNATCCACCTCATGGCCTGATTGAGANAAATAAGACATCCAGAAATTAGCCATCAACATGCCAACGTCAAAGGCCATNGGACCATAAAAGGCAAATTCAGGATCAATCACACGGGTTTCNTCNTCCGTCACCATCACCGANCCGGAATGCAAATCNCCGTGCAACATGGTTTCGGCACTGGNCGCAAACAGATGCTTGAGACGCTGCGCCTCNACNTTCAAANCCCGGTCAGCCCGAAGTTCAGCCACAATACCATCAAGATAGGGCGAATTATGCTGATTGCGNGGCGCGTCAAAATAGGGTTCTGAAAACACCAAAGCNTCGGTGATATCGCAAACCTCNGCATTATCCGCAAACAAAGCCANATCNTCCTTACGTTNNCGTGCATTCATCGAAAAATCAGAACCACGAAACAANGTNCGNGCCAGAAACCCACCAAGNTCTTTGGCAATTTTCGGCAATTGCCTTCCCTCAATCAGCGCATAACGCAAAATCACATGGGGCGATAAAAACTCCATTACAATCAACGCTTGCGCTTCATCAAAATGGAATATCTCTGGGACCATGCCCGGATCGCGCACAGCCTGTCGTTTCAGGGCATGGTATTCAAAATAGGACCGTTTCAGCGGCAACGGCCAACTATCCCCCACCAGCCGCACATAAGGCAGCGCCTGCTTAACAATAACGCTACCCTGTTCACCCTCTACGATGAAGACAAGATTGAGATTACCATCTCCAACTTCACTCACCTTCCAGCGCGAATTATCCGCGCCGATATGTTGCGCGACCGCCTCATTCGCCCCCAAACGCTCCGGCAGGCTCTCCACTGTTAGAGCTTCAAATTCTAAGTTCTCACCCACTTGCTTCCCCTCCTCCAAATTAGATTACCGCAGAGCTGCTGATATATTCCCACCATCCACGGTGGTCACATCCGCCGTTGTGCGTTCGGCCAAAGCCTGATGCACAAATGCCTGCGCTACATCTTCGGCGGTCACNTCCTGATGCANNAAATTGCCCGCCATATAATCCTTGGTCGATAGACCACGCGCNGCCGANCGATTGGCAATCATTTCNTCATCCAACAGGCCGGAACGGATACGATCCGCATTAATCGCGTTCGAGCGGATACCATCTGCCCCGTGTTCCAGCGCGTATTGACGCGAGAGAAACAGGGTCGCGGCCTTCGGCAGACCGTAAGCGCCAAAATTGACACCGGGATTAACCGCCTGCTTGCTGGCATTGAACAACAACACGCCACCGGTTCCCTGTGCCTTCATGATGCGAACGGCATTTTGAGCCACGTTTTGATGCGAGAAGAAATTGAGTTCAAAACTCTTGCGCAACAAATCATCATCCAGCGTAGCAATGCCGCCCTCCCACGCAGCCCCAGCATTGGAAACAACGATATCAACACCACCATAAATTTCGACGGCCTTATCAAACGCGCGCCGGATAGAGACAGGATCAGTCACATCACAGCCAACACCGATTGAACTATTACCAATGTCAGAGGCAACTTCTTCGGCCCCCGCCTCATCAAGATCGAGCACAATCACATGGGCACCTTGCTCGGCAAAAGCTTTGGCAGTAGCAGCACCAATTGCCCCTGCCCCGCCTGTCACAACAGCCACCTGCCCCGTGAATGGCTTCGGTTTGATGCTGGCAAGTTTCGCTTGTTCCAGCGACCAATATTCAAGACCAAAAAGATCCACGCGACTGACAGGATGGAAATCTCCAATAGATTGCGCTCCCCGCGCAGCTTCAATCCAGACTTCGCCCACATCGGCCGCAATTTTTGCGTCCTTTTGGGTGCGTCCATGACCAAACATGCCAAGCCCCGGCACCAGTGTAAGGCGCGGCATCGGGTCGAGCATGGTACGCTTCACATCGTCCAGCGCATCATTGGTTGTGAAATAATCCGTATAATCGGCAACAAATTCCGCAACAGATTTGGAGATTATATCGCTATAGCCATCCAGCTTAGCCGCATCGGGCGCAGGTAAAACCATTGGCCCGGTCTTGATGCGAATGGATAAATCAGGCGTCGAGACACCGCACCGCGCCATTTTCGTAACTTCCGCAGCATTCACAAAATCGAGAATTTCCGGCGACGTACGGAATTCCGCAATCATCCGATCAAACTTCCCCT
>JAESSK010000306.1 GCA_016764155.1 Rhizobiaceae bacterium | reverse complement strand
CCGGTAATTGCTTTCCACTTTAATGATCGCATGAGCCAGTGCCACAGGCACGCCCTCGGCTCTCGCATATCGGGCGATCTGCCCATGGAGCTTGCCACGGCTTGCAACAGCTTTGCTCTTATTGCCACTTTTTACAGTACTTTTAGTGCTGCGCTTGCGGCTGCTTTTTATGGATTTTTTTGAAGACTTTTTTGAAGTTTTTTTCAGGCCTTTTTTCGAAGACTTTGATGCAGCTTTGTTTTTTTCTACATATTCGCTCAGTGACGCAGAAGTCATCCAATCAAAGCCACGATGGGACGATGACCCGGTCTGAAACTTACACCCGGTCAGTCCAAACGATACGATTAGAACCAACGCAAAAATTTTACTTAAACTCATTATAAAGACACCCCTGACCGTCATCATGTCGGTCGCACAATTAAAATTTACTGGGGATAAATAGCCAGTCTCATTGACAAGCGAAATACAATAAATATTTCAAATTGTTACGGGCAGTTAACTATAATTGTTAATTAAGTCTTTGCGGAGGATAGTTTGTGCAGCGTGGTGATGGTCGAAACATCCGCGACCCCATCCACCTTGTCAGCACGGAAATGGCGTTGAAACGCAGCAACAACATCGCGGGTTTGTTCGTCGTAAACACCCGATATCTCGATGCCATAGCCATAAAGCGCCAGCATCGATTGCAGCGCCTCAATCGGNTCACCATCATCNCCAAGCTGGAAAAANCNNCCACCACCNACCGGCTCCGGGTCAATGTAGTGCCCAATTCCAGCCTCATAAAGACGNAACCAAGGGAACAATTCACCGGGGTCCAATTTACGTCCCGGAGCAATATCGGAATGGGCCAGAACATTTTCCGGGCGAATTTTNTTGCGCTCAATGATATCGAGAGAGAGTTCCATCACCGCNGAAATTTGNGCGTTGGGAAAATNNCAAAGCCCAAATTCATGGCCGGGATTAACAATCTCNATGCCGATAGAACATGAATTTATATCACTTTCNCCACGCCAAAACGACTTNCCNGCATGCCATGCACGATTNGTTTCCGGCACCATTTGAACGATTTTTCCGTCNTCAAACACCAAATAATGGCACGAAACGCCGCTNTCTTCACGGCAAAGCCANTCAAGGGCAGCNTCACCNCTTTCCATTCCGGTGTAATGCATNATCAAAAAATCAATTGTTTTNCCNTCGGCNCGAGNTCCAAAATTNACAGCCGGNCGNANNTCACAGGAACAGGCAGTATCGGCTANAAAGCTCAAATGCCCCGCTCNCGNTTGATGATATCCCATGCCCGATTAATCCCTGCGAGCCGATCATTNGCNATCGCCAGAAATTCTTTCGGCACGCCCTGCGCCATCAGTTTATCCGGATGGTTTTCTACCACCAGCTTACGATAATGCCGTTTTAGTTGATCCTTATCCCATTCTTTCACGGCACCGAGTTGGAGATACGGGTCCCCCTCTTCCGGCTCCAAATGGCGCGATTTGATGCCTTCATATTCGCGGTCCGGAAGGTCGAATATCCCGGCCACATCATCAAGAAACAGCATCTCCTTATTATGAATAAGTCCATCGGCCTTGGCGATGTGAAACAGTCCGTCCATGACATTGACCAATATCGCATCATCACCGGGAAAAAGCTTCTTCACCCGCACCGCATAGGAATGATATCCGGCCACATCCTGCTTCGCCAGGTTATAGAGCCGCGAGACATTTTTGGCTTCCTCTTTAGGAATAGCAAACAGCTCCTGAAACGCCTCCACCTCGTCCTGCGTTACCACGCCATCGGCTTTCGCCATCTTGGCAGAGAGCGCAATCATCGCGATGGAAAACCCCACTTGGCGTCTGGTTTCCGGATCACCGGCAAACGCAGTGCGCACGCCGTCCACCACCGAGGAAAACGCCTCAGTGCTAATTTCAGATAAAAACTCTCCAATGCGAACCCAAATTGACATAGCTTTCCTTTATGCGAGTCCCTCTGTGCTGAAAAGGTTCTTTTGTTTCCTAAGTACAAAATCCNGTGATACCAACACAATATGAAACAAAAAATGCCAGATTNCCCAAAATCNGACCAATCTTCTTCCAAACTACCTTTAGCTTATGGTCTTGGTATTATCGGCGTCATCATATTNGGCGCGACCTTACCGGTCACTCGTTTGGCCCTAAACGATTTTTCTCCATGGTTTCTGACATTCGCGCGAGCCTTGATTGCCGGCATTATTGCCTCCATTTGGTTGCTGACATCGGGAAAGTCCCTGCGCAACGCCTCAAACCTGCAATTATTCATCAGCGGCCTTTTCCTGATCATTGGTTTCCCGGCATTCATGGCCATCGCATTACAAACAGTGCCTGCCTCCCATGGTGGCGTGGTACTCGGTTTCCTGCCATTGGCCACGGCTATCGCTGCAAGAGTGGTCGGTAATGAAAAGCCTTCCGCCAGATTTTGGTTTTTAAGCACCATCGGCGCAATCATCGTTGTGTCTTACGCATATTTTAATAATGGTAACGAACAGAACGTGGGATTCGCCCCGGGAGATTTCTGGTTGCTATTAGCCGGAGCAAGTGCCGCCAGCGGTTATGCATTATCAGGAAAACTCGCAAGAACGATGTCCGGCTACGAAGTGATATTTCGTTCGTTGATACTAAATTTGCCAATCATCGCCTTCGGCACTTATTGGACATGGCAACCGAGCTTCCTCACCCCATCCAGCCAGGGCGCAATGGCGCTGGCCTATTTGGGGCTTTTCTCCATGATGGCTGGTTTTTTCGCTTGGAACACCGCATTGGCCATGGGCGGCATCGCCCGAATTGGCCAGATTCAACTGCTCCAAACCTTTGTTACTCTGGCCGTATCGGCATTATTGTTAAACGAAACANTAGACCTAACAACNTTTGGAACAGCAATNGCGGTAACTGCAATCGTTGCGCTGACTAGGAAACAATAATTACCANGAACGAACAACACGTACAATGAAGCCTTCGGTATCCGTGTCACTTGCCGCAAGCACGTAATCCGATTCATTGGTGAAATATTCTGTTTGCAATTTCAGGCCATCCAGCNCCTCCCAGATNAGACCCGCNGCAAGATGCTGTGTATCAAGATAGGTGGCACTTGAACCAATACCTTCNGCCTCCGAATAGAGGAGGTATCCGGTTAAATCGTTGGTTATTGCGCCATCAAGTACGACACCCCATTCATTATCCACCAGAGCGCCAGCAGCACCGTAATCGCCAGTCACATAACTGGTAGCATCATTACCATCGGCCATGTACCAGCCACCAAGGCTCCAGCCTGAATCAGCNAAATTTTCTAACCGGAANGAAACNTTCCAGGCATCNGCNCCACTGGCAACAGCAGTCGCTGCATCAGTGCCATTTTGNTCGTAAAGATAAGTGGCAGCAAGCCAACCCCATGAANCNCTATATTTTGGCACCAACATAATANTCNGGNGCTTCNNTATCNGCATTTGTNCCAGACGAATCCTGCACACCCACGGTAAGTGCAAGGCCACTGAAAGCAGCCGTATAATCAAAGAAAAGCCCCTGATCCGAATTGTACATCCCNTCNNCAATCGCAGGACTATCTGCCCCGCTACCATGTGCAGTTTCCCAATAAGTATCTGAATAACCAAGACGGAACCCCGCAACACTGATCAACGCACGATCAAGACCGACATTGGCATCATCGCCACCATCACCATTGCCCTGAAGGCGAAGCTGGCTACGCAGCGTCCCCCATTCGGTCTCATTGCGCACATCAACATTCCAACGGCCTCGATAGCCCCAGGAAGCGTGATCGGGATCTTCAATCCCCCCGGTTGTCTTCTTATAATGCGTGTAAGTGGTTCTNATATAACCATTAAGGCTCAAGCAGGTCTCNGTCCCGGGGATATAGAAAAACCCTGCGCCATANGCATCGCATATACGCATATATTCCATCGGCTCCGGTTCGACCAACAAAGCATCAGCGCCATGCGCNGANGATACGNCNAATGAAGCGGCNAAAAATCCCAACANATGAGCTCTGATATTCATGATGACGGTCCCAGCAATCAATTATTAAGGTTAATGAATTGACTATTTTTTAACCCTATCTTCTGAACAAATACCTAACGACCATTCATTTTTCTATTTTCCTTGAAAAAGGATCAATAAAAAAGCCCGNTCAACAGATCAGGCNTTCAAACTCTATTCTAAAATATTANCNACNACCAAGAACCAATAGCACGAATGACTAAGCCATCGGCATCACTGGCTGCCAAACCACAATCCGGTTCATTCAAGATATATTCAAACTGCCGTTCGATCCCCTCAATAGGCAAACAAAAATTGCAATCCTCTACAACATCAACAAATTGCAGTGGATTACATTAATCGCATGGGCCGTTATTTTTTCGAACGAAACGCGTTAATCAAGCCTCTGGCACCCTGCGACGCNGATTTGCCGAGACTTCCATCAACCGCTGCAGATACAGGTTCACGCTCCGCAGCCATTGGGCGGTTCAATCTCTCGCTAACCGATGTTCCNTCAGCNGNAGGTGGGGTCGGCTTAGCTGGTGGCGGTGACATCACNGGAGCCATGGATGGCATGAACTCGTCAGGAATTTTAACAGCACCCCGTTCATGTTGCGGGATACCATGTTCATTTCCATTCTGAACGCTTCCCTCATCATGAGACCTACGGGGTTCATTGCGCATTTTTCGGATAACCGCGGCAATTGAAATCTCCTGACCGGATTTTACCGCTTCCTGTTGTTCGTACATTTGAGCACCGGGAAGATCTTCTGCTGCCATGTTCGAAAAGGTCAGCCGCATGGGTGTGTGCAGCGCTTCACCAAAAGCAATGCACTCGCGGTTGGCAATCGAAGAGAGAAAACTGATAGTACTTTTGGCCCCATTGGTCACCGCATCGCGGATGATTTCCTGATCTCGCTGATTGCCCAGACGCATAGCAAAAATCGTGTTGCACTGGGATAATATTGTCGGNTCNAGTTCGCCTGGACGCTGGGTAATAATCCCCAAATAAACGCCGTATTTCCGACCCTCCTTGGCAATGCGAGCAATTGCTTGACGTGTTGGCCAAAAGCCCGTGCCGCTATCTGCCGGAATATAACGGTGCGCTTCTTCACAAACCACNAGNGTCTGTATCGCGCCATTNCTNGAGAGCGCCANATCAAANGCCATGCGGCACAAAACCGACACAACNGAGTTCATCACTTCCGATGGCAGACCTGAAAGTTCAAANACACAAATCGGCTTNCCATTTTGNGGCACGCGGAAAACTTTGGANATTANTTCTTGCAGAGTATCGCCACCATTGCCGTTACCATTCACATCAAACATGAACCCGAAACGCTGATCCTGTACAATTGACAAAATTCTCGACTGCAATGATTTCAGAATTGGTTTTTCCGCTTTACCTTCCAAAAGGCCAAGGCGGTCATCAATCAGCGACAACAAATCAACCATACGATATGGAATTGGCGTATCCGCCGAAACCCCACTCTTCTCGGTCGTACGCTTTACCAGTGACTTGCTGGCATTATTTTTCTCTTCTTTGTAAATTGCTTTGGCCTGTGGAATGATATCGCGCAACAGCTCGAATTCAGCTTCCAGCCCCTGTTGACCGCGAAAGATCACCTCTGCCAGTTCTTCCAGCTTAAACAACCAGAACGGTAAATCTAGGTTGGTAGAATCCACCCTTATCGAATGATCAGGAAAAGCGGAGGCAAATTCATTGTGCGGGTCAAGCAGCAACACCCGAATATCAGGTCGGCTTTCGATAATTTTGCGCAACATCAGAGTTACAGAAGTGGATTTACCCACGCCGGTCGTTCCCACAATGGCGAAGTGTCGCGATAGCAATTTATCGACGTCGATTTCAGCAGGAATATCCTTATCCTGCGTCAGGTGACCAATTTCGATCAAATTGGAGGAATGGGTTCT
>JAESSK010000305.1 GCA_016764155.1 Rhizobiaceae bacterium | reverse complement strand
TGGCTGGGGCATGGTCGTGGCTGCTGGCGTGATCGTTGCTGTGCTTGGCACAAAGAGTGACGACGGGAAAGTTGTCGAGGAAACCGAAGAAGAAAATGGCGTTGAAGAAACCACGTCTGATTCTGCTTAACCTGGAGAGATTGATATGGCTGAGAAGCTTGGAATTATGGTGTGTGGCCATGGTAGCCGCAACCAGAACGCTGCGAAAGAATTCTCCAAAGTTGCGGGCGGATTGAAAAAGCGCTTCCCGCATTTGCCGGTAGAATATGGCTATCTGGAATTTTGTAACCCGGTTATCCATGCAGGCCTCGATAAACTGCGCGAGCAGGGAGTAACCAAGGTTCTGGCAGTACCGGGCATGTTGTTTGCCGGTGGTCATGCCAAAAATGATATTCCTTCTGTGCTCAATACCTATGCCGCTCAACATCCCGAGATGGAAGTTATCTACGGGCGCGATCTTGGTGTTGATTTGAAAATGATCAAGGCTGCAAGCGAGCGTATTCAAGCNGCAATTGACCGTTGTGAGAGCGACGTGCCTCTGGAAGAAACATTGNTGATGGTGGTTGGGCGCGGTGCTTCTGACCCTGANGCCAATTCCAATGTGTCNAAGGTTTGCCGTATGCTTTGGGAAGGTATGGGATTTGGCTGGGCNGAGACTTGTTATTCCGGCGTGACCTTTCCGCTGGTCGAGCCGGGCCTCGAACATGCNGCNAAACTTGGCTATAAACGCATCGTGGTTTTNCCGTATTTCCTCTTCACCGGCGTATTGATCAAGCGTATTTATGCCTATGCNGATGCGGTTGCTGAGAGGCATCCNGANATAGAATTCGTCAATGCCGATTACCTCAATGATCATCCNCTCGTGCTNGATGTNTTCGAAGAACGGGTGAATGAAATCAANGATGGTAGNCCNAATATGAACTGTCAGATGTGNAAATATCGCGAGCAGGTTNTGGGNTTTGAAGATCAGGTGGGGATCGTGCAAGAGAGCCATCATCACCATGTGGAAGGGATTGGCGGCGGTNTNGAAGATTGCCCTTGTAANGGGGATTGCGATGCCAAATGCCGGGAACAGGAATTTTGTGAAAAGCATGGGCTTCCCTGGACGCCGTTACATGATCATGGGNNNGANCACGGACATTCACACGATCACGAACATGGGCATGATCATTCACATGATGATGGCCACCATCATCATCCCTATCCCCATGCGGACCANCCGCTGGGNCCTAACTCGATGAAAAAACACTAAGTCAGTGGACTATATTCGCGACCCACAAGAAATCTACCGACGCTCTTTTGCCATTGTTGAAGAAGAAGCGGCGTTGGCTGATTTGCCAGCTGAAATGCGCCCGATTGCCATTCGTATTATTCATGCCTGTGGCATGGTGGATGCTGTGGGGGATTTGGTTTGGTCTGAAGGGGCTGTTGCTGCAGGACGTAAAGCGCTTGGCGAAGGNTGTAAGATNTTTACCGATGTGGAAATGGTGAAAGCCGGAATTATTANGCGGTATTTGCCGGAANATGTGGANACNNTCTGCACANTGAATGACCAACAAACGCCTGCTCTTGCGAAAACCATTGGNAATACCCGATCCGCTGCCGGGGTTGATCTTTGGGGCGAAGCGCTGGCCGGATCAATTGTGGTGATCGGCAATGCGCCGACGGCACTTTTTCGTCTGNTGGAATTGCTTGATGACGGGGCACCNNAGCCTGCNTTGATTTTGGGCTTTCCNGTNGGNTTTGTGGGGGCGGCTGAATCGAAAGANGAGCTGGCGATAAACCCTCGTGGTTGTGAATTNATTACGCTCAAGGGTCGGCGCGGTGGNAGNGCGATTGCATCNGCTGCAGTAAACGGATTGACCAATGGTATAGCGGAAGGGGCNGGCGCATGACGGTTTGGCTCTGCGTAATTGGTATTGGCGAAGATGGTCTTTCGGGGCTTTCAAACGCGTCGCGTACGCTGGTTGAAACCGCTGAAATCCTGATCGGCGGAAAACGNCATCTTGAGATGGTNCNNGATTTTTCCGGCGANAAACTCACTTGGCGTACGCCNTTGAGTGACACGNTTGCTGATATTGTAAGCTATCGNGGNAAGCGNGTTTGNNTTNTNGCNACAGGTGATCCCATGTGGTTTGGNATTGGNGTCACGCTTGGNCGNNNTTTTNCNGNCGATGAGATGATGATTGTTCCNGCGCTNTCNGCGTTNTCGATGNNGGCNGCACANATNGGCTGGTCGCTGGATAAAACTGNNACCATNACCCTTCACGGCAGNCCGCTTTCAAATCTNNCCCGNCATNTNTATCCCNATGCAAANTGGATGATNNTNTCGGAAAANGGNGAGACNCCNGCAATCGTTGCAAATTGGCTTTGCGAGCGCGGGTTTGGGGATAGNGAAATTACTGTGCTGGAACATCTGGGCGGGGANCGGCAACGCATTCGCANGAGTGTTGCGTCCAACTTTGCCCTAGATGATATCGCGGATTTAAACACCATTGCCATTCGCTGTATTGCTGGCGAAAACGCGAGTTGGCAGGCGCAGGTTTCGGGTTTATCTGATGATGCCTTCATACATGACGGGCAGCTTACAAAACGCGAAGTTCGCGCTATGACNCTTGCGGCNTTAANCCCNTATCCCGGCGCGTTGCTTTGGGATATCGGTGCTGGTTGTGGTTCTGTTGCTATTGAATGGATGCGTGCAGCCAAGGGGGCGAGAACAATTGCGATTGAACCCTCAGACAAACGTGTGACGATGATTGCGCAAAATGCTGAGAAATTAGGTGTCTCAGAGATGAAAATTATTCATGGTCTGGCTCCGCAAAAATTACCCGATGGGACACCCGATGCGGTGTTTATCGGCGGCGGTATCACCAACACTGCTTTGTTTGACCATGCATGGAAGGCGCTTCGTGCCGGTGGGCGAATGGTGGCTAATGTGGTGACGATTGAAGGGGAAACGAGATTGAACGACCTTCAAATGATGCACGGCGGCGAACTTATTCGCATCGCTGTCTCACGGCTTGGGCCGATTGGTGGTTTGCACGCATGGAAGCCGATGATGCAAGTAACCCAGTGGCAGGTGACCAAACCTTATGAGGCGAACCAATGACCGGAAAATTATACGGCCTTGGCCTTGGTCCCGGCGATCCTGAATTGTTGACTCTGAAGGCTCTGCGGTTATTGCAGGCAAGCCCGGTGGTGGCATATCCCGGGCCCGATGATGGGCCAAGTTTTGCACGTTCCATTGTGGCTGAATTTTTGGATAAAAGTCAGATCGAAATTCCGATCATTATCCCCATGCGTGTTGAACGCTTTCCTGCGAAATCTGTTTACGATGCCGCTGCAAAAGAGATTGCGACACATCTGGATGATGGACGCGATGTGGCGGTTCTTTGCGAAGGCGACCCGTTTTTCTATGGTTCGTTCATGCATCTGTTTGAGCGTCTTGCCGGGGATTATGAAATCGAAATCGTGCCCGGTGTTTCGTCCCTGATGGCGTCAGCGGCGGCGCTCGGCCGACCGCTGGCGGCTCGCAATGATGTTTTGACAGTTATTCCAGCACCATTGGATGATGAGGCGATTGCGGCCAAACTTGCAAGCAGTGATGCGATAGCATTCATCAAGATTGGGCGGCATTTTGAGCGTGTCAAAAACCTGATTGGAAAGGCTGGCCTTACGGCATCAGCGGGCTATCTGGAACGGGTGACGCTGGATAATCAAAAAGTTATGCCGCTTGGCGATGTGGACGATGATCGGGCACCGTATTTTTCAATAATCTTGATTTACAAGGGAGCGGAGAATTGGATTTCCGACCTTGGCATGGGAATTCAAAAGCAATGACACAACCGCATATCATAATTTTGTCGGACCAGACATTTGAGCTGGCCTCGTCGATTAAATCGGCAATCGAGGGGGCCGTGGATGGCTATTCGAAGCGAACCACAAGAGCAGATTTTGTATTTGATAATGTGAAATCTCATATCCAGAGCCTGTTTCGCGCGGGTACGCCGATCATTGCTGTTATGGCCAGCGGTGCGCTGATCCGAATTTTGGCTCCACTGCTTGATGATAAGCATAATGAACCGCCGGTGATTGCCATT
>JAESSK010000304.1 GCA_016764155.1 Rhizobiaceae bacterium | reverse complement strand
AGCCGCCTAGGGTAAAACTGGTAACTAGGGCTAAGTCGTAACAAGGTAGCCGTACCGGAAGGTGCGGCTGGAACACCTCCTTTCTAGAGCGCCGATGCGCCAAGATGTAAGAGGGTCCCGATGCCTCGTTCTATATTTAAGTTATATTTCAAAAGTCATAATAGGTCTCCACATTCATAATATAAAAGGATACCGTTCACGGACCGATGGTCCGGGAGTAGGTAGGGAAAGTCCCATAGCTCAGCTGGTTAGAGCGCTACACTGATAATGTAGAGGTCGGCAGTTCGAGTCTGCCTGGGACTACGAAGTAGTACGGGTACGATTAGAGGTCTATTCNGAATTACGNAANGCAATAGTGATATTGTTTATTGTAAAAACGTTCATTGATTATAAAGTATTGGAAATTCTAGAAGCGGGTTATGTTGAGGATAGTTAACTCATGACTCAACACTCATAACTCATAACTAGAGGAATGGGGAATTAGCTCAGCTGGCTAGAGCACCTGCCTTGCACGCAGGGGGTCATCGGTTCGACTCCGATATTCTCCACCAAGTGCTGAATTTATTTCAGTACCTCTTCAAGAGTTCTTCTAATTTAATTAGGAGCGACAAAGGGAGGGACCCTGAAACAAGTTCAGGGTAAAACGTTCATTGACATATTGGGACAGGGTATATATTTTTTAGGAAAGATGTACACTGAAGAAGAAAAACACGAATTTTTTAAGTAAAGAGTACGAATTAGAATATATTAAGGTCTAGCGACAAGCTGGAAAAGGGCGTATGGGGAATGCCTAGGCTCTCAGAGGCGATGAAGGACGTGATAAGCTGCGAAAAGCTACGGGGATCGGCACACACGATATGATCCGTAGATATCCGAATGGGGCAACCCGGCATATTGAAGATATGTCANCACGCTNTCNANCGTGNAGNAAACCCGGTGAACTGAAACATCTAAGTAGCCGGAGGAGGAGAAAACAAAAGTGATTCCGATAGTAGCGGCGAGCGAAATTGGATTAGTCCAAACCATTGTTGTTNCGGCAATAATGGGGTTGTAGGACCGCGACATTCGAACTGTAATGAACTAGAACCCTTTGGAAAGAGGGGCCGTAGACGGTGATAGCCCGGTATAGGTAAAGAGCAGTAAGATAGCGGTATCCTGAGTAGCGCGGGGCACGTGAAACCCTGTGTGAATCCGGCGGGACCATCCGCCAAGACTAAATACTCCTGAGAGACCGATAGTGAACCAGTACCGTGAGGGAAAGGTGAAAAGAACCGTGAATAACGGAGTGAAATAGATCCTGAAACCATACGCNTACAAGCGGTCGGAGCTNNGNTTNNNCGGAGTGACGGCGTGCCTTTTGCATAATGAGCCTACGAGTTACTTTTACTAGCAAGGTTAAGGTCTTAAGGACCGGAGCCGTAGCGAAAGCGAGTCTTAACAGGGCGCCANAGTTAGTAGTAGTAGACGCGAAACCGTGCGATCTACCCATGGGCAGGTTGAAGCTGTAGTAACATATAGTGGAGGACCGAACCCGTTGACGTTGAAAAGTCTTGGGATGACCTGTGGGTAGGGGTGAAAGGCCAATCAAGCTCGGAAATAGCTCGTACTCCCCGAAATGCATTTAGGTGCAGCGTGTAGATAGTTTTATAGAGGTAGAGCTACTGATTGGATGCGGGGGCTTCACCGCCTACCAATTCCTGACAAACTCCGAATGCTATAAAATGTTTCTGCGCAGTGAGGGCATGGGTGCTAAGGTCCATGTCCGAGAGGGAAAGAACCCGGACCATCAGCTAAGGTCCCAAAGTGTGTGCTAAGTTGACAAAACGCGGTGGAATTGCATAGACAGCCAGGATGTTGGCTTGGAAGCAGCCATTCATTCAAAGAGTGCGTAACAGCTCACTGGTCGAGCGATTCCGCATGGATAATGATCGGGCATAAGCACACCACCGAAGCTATGGCTTCTATTTATAGNGGGGTAGGGGAGCATTGTAGTGCCGCTGAAGGTGTACCTGCGAGGGATGCTGGAGGAGCTACAAACGAAAATGTAGGCATAAGTAACGATAATGCGGGCGAGAAACCCGCACGCCGAAAGACCAAGGTTTCCCCAGCTATGCTAATCAGCTGGGGGTCAGTCTGGACCTAACGCGGACCCGAAGGGGGAAGTGGATGGACAACAGGTTAATATTCCTGTACCTGCTCACGTTGAAAGCGACGGAGGCGAGAAGTTGGTGCGTGCAGACGGAATTGCACGTTGAAGGGAGTGGTAACACCCCGATAGTACACCGAGGCCACGGCCAAGGTGATAATCCAGCATATCGACTTCCAAGAAAAGCAAGTGAAGCAGCCAGTACCGTAAACCGACACAGGTGGTTGGGATGAGTATTCTAAGGCGCTCGAGAGATTCATGGCTAAGGAACTAGGCAAAATAGACCCGTAACTTCGGGAGAAGGGTCGCCCCACCNTATGGNGGGGCCGCAGTGAAGAGGTCCAGGCGACTGTTTATCAAAAACACAGGGCTCTGCAAAATCGAGAGATGAAGTATAGGGCCTGACACCTGCCCGGTGCCGGAAGGTTAAGGGGAGACGTCATACCTTCGGGTAGAAGCGTCGAACTGAAGCCCCGGTAAACGGCGGCCGTAACTATAACGGTCCTAAGGTAGCGAAATTCCTTGTCGGGTAAGTTCCGACCTGCACGAATGGTGCAACGATCTGGACACTGTCTCGGCCATGAGCTCGGTGAAATTGTAGTATCGGTGAAGATGCCGGTTACCCGCAGTGGGACGAAAAGACCCCGTGCACCTTTACTATAGCTTCGTATTGACCTTGGTCAAGCAATGTGTAGGATAGCTGGGAGGCTTTGAAGCTGCGTCGCCAGGCGTGGTGGAGCCGTTGTTGAAATACCAGCCTTTGCTTGTCCGGGGCCTAACCCTTGTAAAAGGGAACAGTGCGTGGTGGGTAGTTTGACTGGGGTGGTCGCCTCCAAAAGAGTAACGGAGGCTTCTAAAGGTGCCCTCAATACGGTTGGCAATCGTGTGTAGAGTGCAATGGCACAAGGGCGCTTGACTGAGAGACATACAGGTCGACCAGGTTGGAAACAAGAGCATAGTGATCCGGTGGTTCCGCATGGAAGGGCCATCGCTCAAAGGATAAAAGGTACGCCGGGGATAACAGGCTGATCTCCCCCAAGAGCTCATATCGACGGGGGGGTTTGGCACCTCGATGTCGGCTCGTCACATCCTGGGGCTGGAGAAGGTCCCAAGGGTTGGGCTGTTCGCCCATTAAAGTGGCACGCGAGCTGGGTTCAGAACGTCGTG
>JAESSK010000303.1 GCA_016764155.1 Rhizobiaceae bacterium | reverse complement strand
TTGGCGTCTTGTTCAACCAGCAAAATGCCAAGCCCCGCTTCACGAACCGCACTCAGATTCTGAAACAGCTCTTTGCACAATAGCGGAGAGAGACCGAGCGATGGCTCGTCCAACATCAGAATCGAGGGAGCCGACATCATGGCGCGCCCGATAGCCACCATCTGTTGTTCACCGCCACTCATGGTGCGGGCAATCTGGTTTCTGCGCTCAATCAGTTTTGGAAACAGAGCGTGGATGCGTTCAAGATTTTCGTCCTGTTGATCTCGCGCCCGCGTTGGATAGGCGCCCAACATCAAATTATCATGCACACTGAGATCGGCAAAAATCCCGCGCCCTTCCGGCACCAAAGCAATTCCGGTTTCAACGATGTCATGAGATGGCCAGCCAAGCACTTGCTGCCCGTCCATCTCGATCGAACCTTCCACCTGCCCCTCGCAATTGCCGCCAATGGCGCGAAGCAACGTGCTTTTTCCAGCACCGTTTGCGCCAAGAATAACGACAATTTCACCAGGCTCCACACGGATGGATAGATCCTCCAAGGCGCGGTGCTGTCCATAACGAACACTGAGATTACGAACTTCAAGCATCGTCATCCCCCAGATAGGCGCGGATAACTTCGCGGTCTGCCAGCACTTCGGCAGGGGTTCCCTCGGCAATTTTCGTGCCGCTATTCATCACCACACAACGATCACAAAGGGAGCGAATGGCATCCATCACATGCTCAACCAAAATGATCGTACGCCCCTCGCCGCGCAAATCGCGGATGAGCGCAATTCCGGTTTCAAGCTCGGTCGGGTTAAGGCCCGCAAGCCACTCATCGAGCAATAATATTTTAGGATCACTGGCCAAAACGCGAGCCAATTCCAAACGCTTTTGATCGATATAGGTGAGCGTGGAAACCGGCGCATGGGCAGCAACCTGCAGCCCGACCCGCTCCAGCATTTCCTTCGCATAATTTTCGGCTTCAGCGCCCCAACGTTTGCGATGACCAAACACCGCACCGGCAATCACATTCTCGATCACGTTCAACGAGGGCAACAGCCGCACGAGTTGAAATGTTCTGGCCACACCCTTACGATTAATCTCTTGTGCCGGAAGATCGGAAATCCGGGTTCCCTGCAACGAGATACTTCCGCTCGTTGGTTTCAACGCACCGGAAATCAAATTCATCATAGTGGTTTTGCCGGAACCATTGGGTCCGATCAGGCCAAGCACTTCATGCTCGCCCACATCAAAATTCATGCCGTTAACCGCTACCAGACCGCCAAAGGTTTTGGTCAAATCCTGAACAGAAAGAATGCTGCGCACCATCATCCTTTCCTTTCTCGAAAACGTGCCGTGTATGTTTCAAGCAAGCCAACGAAACCATGGGGAATGGCGTAAACGATCAGCAAGAACGCAACGCCCATCACCAGCAGCGTTTGATTGGGGAAGCTGATAGAGACGACTTCCCAAAGCAGCGTGAACGGAATGACACCAACCAGCGGTCCCCAAAGACGCTTCACCCCACCGAGCAACGCCATGATAACCACCTGAAAGGATAGCATTGGCGAGAAGGCAATCGAGGGTTCAATATAGGTCCAGCGCGGTGCAAGAATTGCCCCCACCAGCGACGCCACCATGCCCGAAACCATGAACAATAAAACCTTGGATCGCGCCGTGTTAATGCCTGAATGGGCTGCGACTACTTCGTCATTGCCGATGATTTTCAAGGCAAATCCAAGCCGTGAACGTCCGATCAGCCAGCCCGCCAGATAAACGCATGCCGCCAGCGCTAGCAATTCCCAATAGATGATTTCTTCGGTGATNTCNGTNAGCACATAATTGCCCTGATGCCCGCCCCAATTNCTCTGTACCCANGTCACCACCTGCCGGATCATCTCGGCCAGACCAAGGGTGAAAATCACAAAATATACACCGGAGAGACGAAGCGTTGCCAGCCCAACAAGGGCCGCAGCAACCGCCCCAACCACCAGCGCTATCACCAACAAAACCACATAGGGAACATCATCAATACCAAGCGCCACCACATAGGTGCCTAGCCCGTAAAACGCCGCCGTTGCCAGCGATATATAATGGGTCGGCCCGGAGAACAGCGCCCAGCTCGTGGCCAGCACCGCATACATCGCAATCGTCACACCGATGGTGAGATAATAGCCATTACCCGTGAGTGGTAGGCAGGCGGCAATNGCCAATCCCACCACAGCCAATCCCAAATTGCGCCAGTCCTTATCGCTCATGACGGTTTCCTTCCAAAGAAACCTTGCGGCCTGAATAACAGGACAAGGATGAACATNAGATAGGCNGCAGCAAGTGTGAGGCCCGGATCNATCACNGTAGCNATAAACGTCTCAAGCAGACCAAGCACAATCGCAGCCACTATCGTGCCNCGGATATCNCCAACCCCGCCCATGATGACGATGATCAANGCCTTCATGGTGAAGAGAATNCCNATGGATGCATCCATGGTCTGGAAGGTNGAAATAAANCCGCCGCCAATGGCAGTCACCGTGCCACCCAATGCAAAGGCCAGCGCCGACATGCGCTGCACGTCAATACCCACAAGACCGGCAGCTTCGGTATCGACCGAAACGGCACGCATGGCCATACCCGGACGGGTAAAGTTCAGCCATAAATAAAGCAGGCCACCGATCAGCGCCGCCATGATAAAAGCAACAACCCGGTTGGCCGCATAGGTGTTNCCGAGAATNTCTACCGGTTCCGCCAAAAACGTATAATTAAAATAGTTCCCGCCAAAGGTCGCCACCATCAGGCCCACGAGAATGAAGCTCATTCCGAAGGTTGCAAGGATGCTATCGACCTCAAGCTGCCCTTGGGATTTCGCCCGCTTAACCAGCGGCAGCAACATGAATTGATAGATCAGCCAGTTGAGAGCAAAAATCACCGGCGCAATCAAAAAGACCGATATCAACGGGCTGAGTTGAGCCATGGTAAAGAACCAGAAGGCCGCAAAAGCGCCCACCACCAGCATTTCGCCATTGGCCAAATTCATGATCCGCGCAACGCCATATTGCAGGCTCAGGCCCATGGCCATCAGCGCATATATGCCACCAAGCAGCAGACCTGTAATCAGGATATCCATTGGGTTTTATCCAAAATTATGCGGATAAGAAACAATTAAACCCGGCAGAAAGTTCCGCCGGGTTCAATAGAATCAAACTTACTTCCAGCCACTTTTCAGGCGCACTTCTTTGGCACCGTCACGACCCACAGCAGCAACGCCCTGATAAACACCGTCTTGCCATTGGCCAACAGTCCAGAATTTCGCATTGTTGTTGTGCTCATCAAAAGTGATGTCGCCNAGAATGGTATCGAAGCTATTNTTTTTGATGTATTCCGTAACCTTGGCACGGTCCACTTCGCCAACACCTTCAATCGCCTGCTCNAAAATCTGCAAAGAAGCATANACCGAAGAACTTGCCCAGAAATCGGCATCAAGCCCGGTGATTTCCTTATGCGCTTTCATATATTCTTTGATCGCAGGATCATCAGGATTCACGCCACCAGTGCCCAAAACGTTATTGGCAGCAGCGCCGAATTTTCCGCCATAGGCAGGAAAGCTGGTTGCAACAGCGGTGTAAAAGACTTTCACATCAAGCCCCTGAACCATCGCCTGTCCGGTCAAACCAAATGTGTCCGGCGGATAAGACNAAGCAATAAATGAATCCGGTGAAGCAGCTTTTGCACCCTTCATGATTGGCGAAAGATCCTGCGTACCGAGNNGATAGGATTTATCATAAACCACATCAAGACCGGCAGCTTTGAAGATCGGACGCGCCGNATTGGCAAGTTCGATACCANAAGCATCCGCCACATTGACCATNGCAACTTTATTACCAATTTTGCCATCCTTCACCAGCTTGGCAAGAATATCAGCCACGCCCTGAACGATTGGAGTGGTTGAACCAAGCGTGAAAAACATGCCCGGGAACTTCTTCGCAAGATCAGGAATTTGATCGGTAATCGCAGTCATGGCAATCAGCGGATAACCGTATTTTGCAAATACCGGCGCAACCGCCAAGTTAAATCCTGTGCCATAAGGCCCAATCAGGAAATCAACCTTATCCTGAGTAACCAGCCGCTGAACCGCCTTGATGGTTTCGCCCGGATTGGTCTGATCGTCATATTCAACGACCTCGATTTTCTTTTGACCGTCTTTAAGTTTCAGGCCGCCACGTGCGTTTACCTGCGCAACCCATAATTTGATATTTGGCCAATGCGTAACCACGGCACCACCGGCAAGTGGTCCGGTTTTTGGCGCAACAGCACCAAATTTAATAGTATCGGCAGCTTGTGCAGCGCCTCCAAATGCAAGCGAAGCCGTAATTGCAGCGCCGGCAAGTTTCAAAATCAGTCTACGTTTCATGATGTTCCTCCCAGATAGTAGGTTTTAATCCTTAGTGCCCCACACTAGATCAATCTGGACTCATTTGTCACGCAATGTTCGTTAACATGCAAATTATTCTGCAATAAAATCAATGCCTCACACTCTCGCATCACCCGCTATTACGCAGCCCTGCAGAAATTCCGTTGATCGTAAGTTGGATACCACGCAGAATTTTCCCATCCTGATCTGCATCTTTTTCACGATATTTACGCAACAACTCTACCTGAATGTGATTGATCGGATCAAGATAGGGAAAGAGGTTATGGATAGAGCGATCGAGCAAAGGATTGGATTGCAACAATTTTTCCTGCCCCGTAATCGCAAAGAACATATCAATGGTCAGTTGCCATTCAGTCTGTATTTTATCAAAGATGGCTGAGCCCAATTCCTTGTCAGGAACCAGATCAGCATAGCGCTCCGCAATACT
>JAESSK010000302.1 GCA_016764155.1 Rhizobiaceae bacterium | reverse complement strand
TGAGCATGCAATTCTGGTCGCGGCACATCATCCCACCATATTGGTGTTTGGTAGATGCCCCCGGTTGATAAAATATCCATTCGCAATCCGTTGTGGTTGCGGCCAATCCGACCCTTGATCGAGATATTAATTAGGTTCTTGATCGTTTACCAGAAGATCTGCGGAAAAAGGATACGCTAAACGACCTCCAATATCGGTTAATTGAAGGGCCGCAATGCGATTGAATTCAACCAAAAACGGGGAGCCTGTTAACCTGAAACTTCCGCATATTGCGCTAGCACGCGATCGGCTTCTTCCTGGCTGGTCTTTCCCGGATTCATCAAGGTATGTGGGTCGGCTTCTTCTTTGAAAGCCACTTGCACCAGATCCACCTTTTTCATGCCACCTTCTGCAATCGTATAAACATGGGCGTCAAAGACGGTGCAGCCGAGTTGCTCAAACCGATCCGTGATTTCATACAATTTCTCTTTGGTGGTGAACTTCAACAGTGGAATTGCAAAGAGCTGATAATCCCCGCGCTCACGCGCAAACTCGTGATGGCGCAAAATGTCGTCACCATATTCAGCTAAAATGGCCTCATCAGCAGCCGGATCATAAGGCTGCGGATAGGCAATCTGCAGATAGGTCCATGCACGGTCTGATTTCAATGCCTGAAGCGTGGTGTGATTGTAGGAGCATTCGTAAGAGGGGGGCAGACCGGCTGCATTGAGGGTTTCATCATCCATCATCAGCGAAACTTCGCCGCCTTGGGCCTTCGCATCCGCTTTGAAAGCCTCGATGGTATTGGGTCCCACCATCGAAAATACAGCATGTTTGTCGTCTGGAAAAACGTCCTTGAGATCACGGTAGAACGGAGAAAAACGCTTATCAACGACGGATATCAGATAGATATCGTAATCTTCACGGCACAACGCCTCGCCAAAATGCATGGCGTCGGTATAGTCATCAAACAACGCAATGGCGTGGTGCCAGTCGACGCTGGGGCGGATGGCCAACTCCAGTTCCGTAATGATGCCATTGGTTCCATAGGCATGGTGGACTTTTTGAATATCCGAACCTTCCAGCTCTATGATGCGAGGTTCTTCTTCCAGCGTGATGATGCGCAGGGAACGCACATTGCCATCATCGCGCAANACACCNTGACGCACGGAGCCAATGCCCGCCGAACCGCCGGCAATGAAGCCGCCAATCGTTGCTTGTGAGCGCGTGGAGGGCCACATTAACAGCTCTTGGCCTTCTTTATGGGCTGCATCGTCAAGATCAGAAATCAAAATTCCGGCCTCACATCGCACAAAACCATCGCCCACTTCCAGCACCTTGTTGAGCTTTGTNATNTCCATAATAATGCCGCCGACCANTGGCACTGCCTGNCCNTAATTGCCGGTACCACCTCCGCGCACGGTGATGGGCACTTTCCATTTGGCGCAGGCAGATGCTACCCGAATGACTTCTGCTTCATCATTTGGCACGACAACCAGATGGGCCCAGCTTTTCTTTAATTGCTGATTGAGGATTGGCGAGTACCAAAAATAGTCGCGCGATTTTAACCGCACACTTTGCTGGCTATCGATGACTTCAACGCCCTCGATATCCGCCAAAAATCCATCCCAGTTAATCTGTTTTCCNGCCATATCTATCCCCATTATTTGTCCAGTTTACGGAAATCCGGTAAACNTGTGTCAATCCAATTGCCGTCTCGAATGACGATGCGCCGGGGCGCATTATTNCNNTTCATNTCGGTTGAATTACGAGCNGCNCACAAGACCAGNTCNGCGGGCGCACCGGGAATGATTTTTCCATCCCATTCAAGGCCCATANTGTTGGCCGGATTGCNCGTAATCAATGCTGACCAATCTCTTATGGGTTCNTGNAAATGACCTATCTGNGCNCCNAGNTTNAACACCGCCAAGGGNTCAAAATCGCCAAATGCGCAAAACCCGTCTCCCACATTATCCGCCCCCAGCGAGACNGTAACACCGGCATCAACCAGATTTGCAACNGGNGCCATCCCGCGCANTTGTGGTGCGTTATCATTATCGCGNGNTTGCAGGTAAAGATTGCTCGCCGGNAATGCCACAATGTGCAAATCAGCCTCTACCACACGGTCAATCACGTTTTTTCGCCGGGNNTTATCGTANACATTCAANGCCACNCAATGNCCGCATAAGACCTTGCCTTGAAAACCGGTTTCAAGNGTCACATCAGCGATCGCCTTCAAACCATCAAGGTTTTCTTCAAGACCCTCNTCCACATGCAAATCAATATCCCANCCATTGGCCGCTGCCTGTTCAAANANGGGTAATAGTTTTTCTTGCAAATTGGGTTGNTCATATAGGAATAANCCAACCCTGCCTTGCTTTTGACTTACGGCATAAATCGCTTGGCAAAATTCCGGNTTTNCAAATTCTACGATACTGGCCAGAGGGGATAATTGAAGATCAATCNTGCCTTGCCATTCAATGACGGCATCGTTCAGNACNTCCCAGATAAAATCAGGTGCATCCATGGAAAAATCCACATGGCTACGCATGGCTCGGATACCATAGGCATAGGCGGATTGCAGAGAAAAATTCACCCGCGCGCGCAAGTCTTCTCGGGTCCAGGTTTCCTTATNACGGGCCATCNCAGCGATTGCCCCAGCCAGATCACCAGCAGGAAAATCGCCATANGAAGCCACATGGGCCTTATCAATATGNGTGTGGCAATCAACCAGTCCCGACAGCAAAATGCTGTGGCCAGCATCAATGGTTTGTGCGTNTGCANCNTCTGGAGTGCCAGTAAGAGACCCNGCCTGAGAGACCGCTTCAACACGTCCTNCANCGATCAAAATNTCAGCTTCACACCAACCNTTTTTTTCAGGNGTGAGCGANNNCAGNACCGNAGGNATGCGCACATTGGCCAACNCATAGCGCTCAGGATTTGTCGGGGAAGGAAGCCAGCTATTATNCAATATGTCAGCTCCGCCCGGTTAGNTCGTANGCGTGAACTTCTTTCAACATNTTGACGAATTCGGCAGCAACANAATCCACGGCCTGTTTTCCGGTTTCAGCCGTTGCTTTTGTGGCATCACCGCAGGCACCATGAGGATTGAGATCGCNNACTTTCCAACCCAATTTNCCTCCGGGNCCAAGACCCANATGTTTGGTGNTGCCGTTCAGTTCTTCAATGTGTGAGGCAAAATTCTGCGCCTTATCCATNCGGCATTTATCGTTTTGAAGNTGCAACATCATNGANGTTTCNAGTTCACCTGCATGGATACCATATTGATTTTCGTGGTCTGAAAGCAGGCCATCNGGCAGACCCAACCCGAACCAATTGCAGGAGAAGGTCAGCAGATCATGCTTTATCCGCAAGTCTCGCGCAACNATATCCATNGGGGCNACCTGNCCACCATGACTGTTGAAAAATACCAGCCGNCTGACACCACTTGCCGCNACNCAAGCGCCGATCTCCATCCACATGGTAATCAGAGTTTGGGTGGAAAANGACANCGAACCCGGAAAATCCAAATGTTCGCTNCTTTTGCCAATCGGCATGGTNGGNAAGAANAGNACCGGCAANTCCTGNNCNGCNANCAAATTGGCTGTCGCGCTCACAAGACCCCGGTTGATATCNGTATCCACCGCCAACGGCAAATGCGGACCGTGCTGTTCAATTGCACCAATCGGAAGTACGGCAATTGGATCTTTTTTTGCCATTTCAGCCAAGCTGGCGCTGGTGTGGTTTGCCCAATAGAGATGGCTCGTATCAATGCTGTTCATGGTCGTTCCTCAAGTCTCACGCTTAATCGCGCTTTCATGCCATTTGTGCAAAAACAACCAAGATAGGAATGACATGAACATGAATATCAAAACCCCGGTAACCGAAATCAAAAAGATCGCCGCGAACATGCGTGGAATGTTTAGCCGATAACTGGCCTCCAAAATCCTGAACGCAAGACCGGAGCCAACGCCGCCGGTTCCCGCCACAAATTCAGCNACNATNGCNCCAATCAGCGANAGACCGCCGGCAACTTTCAGGCCGCCGAGAAAATAGGGAAGGGCGGCAGGNAGTCGCAAATAACGCAGGGTCTGCCAGCGGGTTGCACCNTAGAGTTTCATCATATCCGTNAAATTNTGATCGGCGGATTTTAGCCCCATGGTTGTATTTGAAAGGATCGGGAAAAACGCCACGATCCATGCGCAAATCAGCAGGCCCACAAATTTNGAATCCACATAGATAAATATCAGCGGAGCAACCACGATGATCGGTGTTACCTGCAATATCACGGCATAAGGGAAGAATGACATCTCAATCCATTTGGATTGGGCAAACAAAACCGCAATGCCCACNCCGCCAACAATCGCCATGGCAAGGGCCGAAAAAGTGATCATNACCGTGATGCCAAGAGAGCCGATCAATATGGACCAGTCCTTGATCAGGCTGTCCAATACCCGGCCCGGACGCGGGATGATATAATGGGGAACTTCNTTGATGACACAAAATTGGTCCCAGCCGAAAATGGTCAATACAATGACGATGATGGGAAGAACCCAGCTACCAATTTTTTCCCACCGGGCGTTGCGAGCTTTTCGCATTTCTACCGGGTCGAGGATGATTTCGTCGCTCATTACATATCATCTCCATATTGCATGGCCGCATGAAGCGCATCGGATGCTTCGCGGCAATAAGAATTATAGGCCGATGACGTGCGGAAATCATCGTTACGAGGGTAGGGGGCATCGATGGCGATATCGCTCACCACACGTCCCGGTCTTGCCGCCATCACGACGATGCGGTCAGATAGATAGGCACTTTCAAACACCGAATGGGTGACGAATATGACTGTCCAGTTGAAGCGCTCCCAAAGGTGCAAAAGATCATTGTTAAGTTTGAACCGGGTGATTTCATCAAGTGCTGCAAACGGCTCATCCATCAATAATAGCTTCGGCCGGGTCACCAGCGCACGTGCAATGGAAACGCGCATTTTCATGCCACCGGATAATTCTCTCGGATAGGCGTCGGCGAAATTTTCCAGCCCCACCATCTCCAANGCTTCTTCAATTCGCTCGCGAGCGGCTTCGCGCGAGATATGCTTCAGCCGCAGAGGCAACCACACATTTTCATAAACCGTGGCCCACAACATCAGGGTCGGCTCTTGAAACACGAACGAAATTTCGTGGTCCGGGCGTCCCTGATGATCCACTTTGGCGGTAGGCCAACTCACCTTGCCTGTGGTGAGACTGCCAAGTCCCGCAATGATTTTAAGCGCCGTCGACTTGCCGCAACCAGAGGGCCCCAACAGGCTCACAAACGACCCGGTTTGGACATCCAAAGACATGTCTTGCAGTGCGACAGTGCCATTTGAGAAGGTTTTGCCAATTTTATTAAGTGACAGTAAGGTTGTCTCGCCCATATTCATCCAGACTAGTAAAAAGCGGCGAGAGCACGTTGCCCTCGCCATATTTATCAACAGTTTAAGCTGTTTATTTGGTCATTAACTTCTTTTTGAGATCAAGACCGACACCCTTATTTACGAATTTAAGAGTGTAGGACTTTTTGTAATCAAGACCCGCATCAACAACACCGGCTTTGACCATTTTTTCGTAAAACCCTTTGATCTTAGCGTCGTTCATTGCGCCAATGCCATTGGTCAGGCTGCCACCGGAATCAACGATGCCATATTTTGCCATCTGGGCGATGGCAAAATTAATCTGGTCATCGCTCATATCCGGATTGTCTTTCTGGATCATTTTATTGGCAGCCGAGCGGTCACCATAAAGATAATTGTTCCAGCCAATGATTGAACCATCAACAAAGCACTGAACAACTTCAGGTTTTTCGTCGACAATTTTCTGCATCGTTGTGATCAGCGATGAATATGTGTCAAAGCCGTAATCAGCCATCAGGAAGACATTGGGTTCAAAGCCAGCTTCTTTTTTGATGATGTAAGGCTCGGAAGTCACATAGCCCTGTTGGCCACTAGATTTATCGGCAAGGAACGGCGCGGCACTATAGGTATAGGGTTTGCGCTGCTCGTGTTTAAAGCCGATGGAAACCATCCAGCGGAAAAAGGACTCATAACCATCACCACCAATAAGCAGGGTTTTTGCCGTTTTCAGACTTTCCCATGTGTCGAGGCCTTGGCCCGGATGGGTCATGATGATTTGTGGTTCTTTTTGAAACGAACTGGCCACAACGACCATTGGAATGTCTTCCTTGACCGAGCTAAACGGCTGAAGCAAATTGCCATCCATCAAAAAATCAACCTTGCCGGCAAGAAGCAGCGCACGGTTGTTCACATTTGGACCACCCGGTGCAATTGTAACGTCCAGTCCGCAAGCAGCGTANGTNCCATCGGCAACCGCNTGATAAAAGCCNCCATGNTCNGGNTGGGCAACCCAGTTTGTGCCAAAAGTTACCTTTTCAGCNGCCTGTGCNGAGATGCCTGCGGCGATTGTGGCAGTTAGTGCCAGTCCTAGTATNTTAAGTTTCATAGTTTTCTCCCTGTAGATATTGTGGACGNTTTAAAACTGGTGGTTNAGCCTGCCTCGNCCGGTTNAANAANANTTCNGTAAAAACGGTCTGTTTAATTTCCTTGAAAAAATATAATGCTGCTCTAGTTTCTAATCATTTCACCGTCAGGNAATCCTCATCATGTTGAAGCACAAAACTCCGAACACCATTCGCGCACCCTTTGCCAATTATTCCCACGCAGTTGAAGTGCCCGCCAATGCTCGGACGCTTTTNTGCTCGGGACAATTGGCTATTACCCTTGAAGATGAAATTCCAAAAGGCACTCGCGAACAGGCCGANCTTTGCTTTGACAACATCGAAAAAATTCTCCGTGACGCCAATATGGAGATGAGCGATNTCGTTCGCATTAATGCTTACGTNAGTGGGCGCGAACATATGGCTCCCTATATGGCGGCTCGNGATGCCCGCTTTGGCACTCCGCCGCCNGCTTCCACNTTGATGATNGTNACCGGNTTTACCCGCGAGGAATTCACNGTGGAAATTGAAGCCATTGCCGCAAAAACGGACGANGCCTGAAACAGGATNNNAAANATGGGCGGATGAATAAATCACAGGCTTGCCATNTTCCGTTCAACTTTTTNGAGAAATTTTTCGCGTTTTTCNGGGCCAATCACATTCATCTCGTAAAGCTGCATCCAGGATGATTTGCAAAACNTGCTGAACTGTACGCGCAATCCCCGCATGAAGAATCGCTTGCAAGGATTGCCCACAATACACATCCACCAAAACGGCGAACCGGACGTGGTTATGACCGAGAACCGCTTAATATGGCTGATGCATGAAGATGTTAATTGGCCTTTTTGTTTGGCCGGGTGAAATGTGACACCGGGAAGCCAGACCCGTTCAAACCAGCCTTTTAAGATNGCCGGAGGGCCATAATACCAAGTGGGGAAAACAAAAACCANNCCCTCTGCCCAGCGCANATTATCCACATGNTCGGAAACCTGTTCNATTAGATAATCGGGATCNTCAAGATATNTNTCNCGATCNNTGCGCGATAAAACNGGCTGGAACTTCTCTTCATANANGNCGACNATGCGCAAAGTNTGCCCCGCAGCACTCAGCGAACGCTTAACGGTCTCAAATATGGCCGCATTAAAACTGGTCGGGACAGGGTGCGCGTAAACGACAAGAATATTAATAGGAAGACCTCAGGATTTCTCAAACCATCAATCCCCGCAGTTCCTGGAATTTGCCAAGCGCGTGGCTGTTGCCACCAAAAAAGGCAATCAACAGACCTCAAATACACCCCAATTAAATTAACGTGTCAACAATTAAAATTGAGATTTCTGTGAGGCCACAGATTGAGTGAGGCAAATTTCGAAGGCAATTTTCCAAGCTGGCGAACACACACGATTGCTCAAATGAACGAGATCAAATCAGAGATAGGATACAGACACTTCGGTGAAAATCAGTCCCTTGCGGTTATTCTCTCGCANATTGTCCATAAATTGGTTTGTTAAACTGNAGCCACGTGTCCAGAACAATAGNGANCTATCNGGANTACTCATCAAGACGNTNTGCAANTTTTCCGACNAAGGCATGCAGNCTGACNGCNAAGATCGCCAGCACAATCAGACTGGCAAACATAAGNTCGGTTTTGGCGCGCCCATTTGCCAGCAGCATCAAATATCCAAGCCCTTTGGATGAACCAACCCATTCGCCGATCACGGCNCCGATGGGAGCGTAGACTGCTGCAAGTCTCAAGCCCGTACCCAGCGATGGNAGGGCGGANGGAATGCGGATGCGTCGCATGATTTGGGTTTTGGTCGCGCCCATGGTTTGGGCNAGGTCGAGCATGCCNCTTTCTACCCGCGTCAGACCATCATAAAAAGACGAGGTTATGGGGAAGTAGATGATGAGCACGGTCATCACGATTTTTCCGCCAATNCCATATCCCANCCAAAGCGTNAGAATGGGNGCNAGNGCAAAAACNGGNACGGCTTGGGTNAAAACCANAATGGGTAAAAAGAGNCGNCGNGCCATTGGNGAAACNGCAAGGCCGATGGCCGTNAANACACCGAGCACCACGCCAATNGCCAATCCAATGATAACTTCTGTTGCTGTNATNATTGCATGTTCNCCAATGAGGGCNNGGCTATNANANGCNGCANNNAGCACACGTAATGGAGAAGGCAGGATAAAGTGCGGTGCATCGGTTATCCAGACAATCATCTGCCATAGCATTACCCCAAATATTCCAGACCATAAGATATCAAGTCGTTTCATGGGATGCTTCCTGATTTTGACCTCGAAGCTTGCTCAGNAGCGCCGACTGGCAGGCAAGTGTTTCGGGAGCATCAACTGCACGGATGGGCGCAGTGTTGGGTTGATCCCAAATCGTTGTGTCACTTGCCGACATCAGAACAATTTGATGCCCCAATCGGCTGGCCTCGGCTGGATCGTGAGTCACCAGAAGAACGGTTTTTCCTACGAGCATCTCCGCTGCCAATTCCTGCATGTCAGCCCGCGTGCTGGCATCAAGAGCTGAAAAGGGTTCATCCAGCAGGACAATTGAGCGGTCTTCCATCAACGTTCTGGCAAGNGCCGCACGCTGGCGCATGCCGCCAGACAATGCTGCCGGACGTTTGGTTTGGTGCAGAGTNAGGCCGACGCGTTCTATCAATCTCTCGGCACGNGACATGTCGGNTTTTNTCCCGCGCAATCTTGCTCCCAAAACCACGTTCTCACGTACATTCAACCATGGCAAAAGCAAATCGGATTGAGCCATNTAACTGATGCGATCAGCCAGAGCATCNCCATCGCTTGCGGTAATTTTTCCAGAGAAAATACCAGCCGTTTTTAATCCCAAAATCAGACGCAGAATTGTNGATTTACCAATGCCGGAAGCNCCNAGAAGNCAGGTCCATTGNTCNGCNGGNATATCGATNGTNAGCGGCCCNAANANATGNNNGCCNTTNATCGTATAACTTCCNGNAANNGATATGGANGGNGCAGNTTTCATGCTCCACGCAATCCCATATCCCAGAATTTNATTTCCANNTCNGTNGCNTTGGTGAAGCGNTCNTGNAAAAATTNCCAACGNGGCGNTTGCTCNGGCNCATCACCNATNCGCTGAAGNACGGCGGTNTCAATCATNNNGCCAATATTNTTCATGACGTCCTGATATTCGTCATCTGAATANGTCGTAATCCANTCGCGATAGGNTGTGTTGCTATCAGCCTCNCNGGCCANCCNNAGGCCAATTTCACCATAGCCAAAAACGCATGGNGCCANNGCCGCCATCAGGTCNAGGAAATCTCCCGATAGCCCNGCATCCATCACGTAGCGTGTATAAGCGAGGTTCTCGATTTCCTCCGTCGCGGCAAACAGAGTGTCCTGCGAAATACCTTCGCGGGCGCAAATCTCGATATGCAATTCCATCTCGTGATTGACCAGCGCATCGACGGTTGCGGCGCAGGTTTTCATCTCGTCCATGGTNTGGGATTTCACNACGGCCAGCGCCCATGCCCGCGAAAAGTGNACGAGGAAAACGTAGTCCTGCACCAGATAATGTAGGAAGGCTGCCTTGGGCAGTGTGCCGTTCGACAAGCCTTCTACAAAAGCATGACGCGTATAATTGCGCCAAGGCTTGGCCGCACCTGAACGCCAAAGGGAAAAGGTGCGNCCATAATTAGGCAATGCGGTCATTTTGCCGTCACGTCGATTGCAATGTCAGAAACTGGATTGATCGATGGCACCAACCCGGCTTCCTTCAGGAATGCTTCGAAGGCTGCATATCGGCCCACNTCCATTGCTGTCGGGCGCAANGCAAANCGTGGCAACGTATCTTTCCACGCTTGCTCGTTTAACTCATCNTGTAACTCTTTCGATGTGCCGGAAAATATCTTCCAGCTCTCTGTCGGATGGTTCACCATGAACTGTGTCGCTTTCTCGGTAGCGGCGAGAAAACGGGCAATTTTTTCTTTATCCATGGTGTCGGAATTTGCCACATAAATCAGCTCGTCATAGGAAGGAAGCCCTTCCTCTTCAACAAAAAAG
>JAESSK010000301.1 GCA_016764155.1 Rhizobiaceae bacterium | reverse complement strand
TTTTCTGATCAAAGATTCATTTGTTGTGATGGCCCAGCGCCTCGCGGATTCGCCCAGCAAAATACTCCTGTTTGCATTCTCCCTATTGCTGGGTATTCTTGCTTATCTGTTTGTCAAACGGAAGACGGATGAGTTTTTTCCGAAACCGGTCCATGCTGAAGAGATTACTAGAAAGCAGATTGCCATCTGGGCCGCTGCGAAATTTGCCCGTTTTGGACTATTGCAGGCTGCGGCGTTAATTTATCTCTATACCCTAATTTTTGAATTCGATCTGATGCCTCAACGGCTTATGCATTTTTCTTGGGAAATTGTCATTTCAGCTTCGCTGTTTATTATCGCCAAATCCCTTGCAAAAGTATTCTTGACTCCTGAAAATAGCGATGTGCGTATTGCCAATCTGTCGGACCAGGCTGCCAAGCGCATATTGCGAACAATCGTGATCACTTTTGCAGTTGTCATGTTTCTGAACGTGATGATTTTCACGGCAGTGATGTTAGTATCACCGTTCGAGGTGAGCATCGGGCTAAGTGCAATGGTTGCAATTGTCGGCATTATTGCAACCATTTGGGTATTGCTGGTTGCTGCTAAAGACCGCATTAACAGCCCACCGCCAACCTATCAGAAATCTCGCATTCTCCGTTGGGTCTATATGCGTCCCTTGTTATGGGCTGGCACAATTGCCACTTTTTTAGCATTGCTTCTTGGCTATATCGCGCTGGCCGAATTCGCGATCCTCCAACTCCTGTACGGCTCAATTGTACTGGCAATATTATGGTTGGTTCTTGAACTGATCGACACCCATCTACAATCAGCCATATCTGCCGCAGAAAACACACCGCAGCCCACAGGCATGCATTCTCCGAAGATGAAACAAGTCAATATTCTGGGTTTTGGTGTGGTGAAGATATCTGCCATTCTCATCGCAATATTCGCTATGTCGCTGCCTTGGGGCTATCGCACCAATGACTGGCTACAATGGCTTAACGGCGCTTTTTTTGGATTTCAGATNGGTGGTCTGACCATCTCTTTTTCAACCATATTACAGTCTGGCGNNTTATTTATNCTTGGCTATGCGGCAACGAGAATGTTGCAGGCATGGCTAAACATCCAGTATCTGCCTTCGACCANTATTGAAACGGGTCTNCGCAATTCAATTTCAACCNTAATCGGATATNTCGGCCTCACTCTGGCGGCAACATTGGCAATCAGTNCNGCNGGGNTGGACCTTTCCAATCTCGCAATTGTTGCCGGTGCTCTTTCTGTCGGTGTTGGTTTTGGCTTGCAAAGTATCATTAACAATTTTGTATCCGGGCTAATTCTCCTCGCTGAACGACCAATTAAAGTTGGCGATTGGATTGTCACCGGTGGTGGCGAAGGCACGGTGCGAAAAATCTCTGTCCGCTCTACCGAGATACAAACCTTCGACCGCGCAACCGTCGTCGTTCCAAACTCAATTCTAATCACCGATCCGGTGACCAACTGGACCCATTCAAGTAAGCTTGGGCGCATCAAGATTGGCCTTGGTGTCGGTTATGATTCCGATCCAGATCAAGTGCGTGAAATCCTGTTAAAATGCATCGACGACAATGATGGTGTATTAAAAAATCCAAAACCCTCGGTGTTCTTCCTTGATTTCGGTGACAACGCATTGCTGTTTGAGTTACGCGGTTTTATTTCCAACATCGAAAATGGGTTGGGGANCAAAAGNGAACTTCGGTTTGCCATCCTACGCGCCATGCGTGCTGCAAATATAGAAATTCCTTACCCACAGCACGATATTCATATCAAAAGCCAAACACCTCCGGCTGCAAAACCCNCACCCAGAAAACGCGCAACAACGAGCCGGGCGAAGAAATAAGACCTGACAGGGGCAAGCCATGCACATATCCGGCGACAATTTCNACGCGATCACCAAACAGTTCCAATGGNATATGCCCGACCGGTTAAATATGGGCATTGCCTGCTGCGATGTGCATGCCGATACGACGCCNGATAAACTGGCACTGATANAATGGAACCCGGATAAAGAGCCGACTAACTACAGTTTTCAGGACTTAAAAAACGCGTCCAACAAGCTTGCCAACGCACTCAAAAAACTTGGNTTCAGCCAAGGCGATCGGCTNGGAATTATTCTACCCCAATGTTTTGAAACNGCGCTCTGNCATATNGCAGNCNATAAATCTGNAGGCATCGCNGTACCAATTGCACGTCTCTTCGCAGCAGATGCTCTNGGCTATNGATTAAAGCGCGCAGGCGCTTCCATCATCGTCACCAATCGNGATGGCGCAGCNAANCTTGCTGAATTCGGCGAGCCAATGCCCGATGTAAAACACATCATTTGCATCGATGACATTGTGCCGGAGNATACAATTTCNTTCCAAGAAATNTGCGCCGAGGCNTCNTCAGACTTCACCCCCGTNGACACNGCNCCNGATACTCCGGCCTTAATCATTTTCACCTCGGGCACCACNGGNCCGCCCAAGGGCGCNTTNCATGGNCACCGNGTCCTAATNGGCCACNTGCCCGGTGTTCAGATGCACCATGAATTCATGCCTCAGGANAATGATCGCACNTGGACNCCNGCCGACTGGGCNTGGGCNGGAGGGCTGTTGAATATTTTNATGCCATCCCTTTATTTCAGTGTGCCAGTTGTCTTTGGCGGACTTGATCGCTTCGATCCGGAAAAAGCTTTCCAACTTATGTCGGAAATGAAAGTTGCAAANGCCTTCATTCCCCCAACAGCTTTGCGNTTGATGAAAACCGTGGACGCTCCGGCAAAACGATATGATCTCGCCATACGCACCATNGGNTCTGGCGGAGAAAGCCTNGGCGAAGATACNTTCGACTGGGCNNAAAANGAATTGGGCATACAAATNAATGAGTTCTANGGNCAGACTGAGTGTAATCTAGTCCTCAGCTCTTGTTCAAAACTCGGAGTTTTTAAACGCGGAGCCATTGGCAAACCCGTCCCCGGNCACAAAGTTNCAATCGTTGATNAAAANGGCGNTGTNTGCCCNGCNGGAACNCANGGACAGGTGGCNATCANGCGTCCTGACCCGGTCATGTTNCTCGGNTATTGGCAGGATGAAGAGGCTACNNAAAAGAAATACATCGATGATTGGATGACCACTGGTGATCAGGCNATCATGGATGAAGACGGCTATTTCCACTTCGTCGGCCGCGATGACGANATCATCAACTATGCNGGATACCGCGTNGGCCCNGGCGAAATCGAANACTGTCTGGTTTCCCACGAGGCGGTCAAGCTGGCCGTAGCGGTGGGGAAGCCCGACCTGATCAGATCAGAAATCATCAAAGCATTTGTGGTGCTTCAAGATGGGGTTTCACCAAGCGATGAACTCGCAGAAGANATCAAATCCCACGTCAAATCACGCATGGCTGCAAATATTTATCCAAGAGAAGTTGAGTTTGTGAGCGACATTCCCATGACCACAACCGGCAAGGTCATAAGGCGCCTGTTTCGCGAACAGGCAAAGAAAGAAGCGGCAGAAAGTGCTACTTCCTGAACCTGCGGATCATCGATTTTACCCATGTTTTGGCACGGTCTTTTCGACCTACCGCTTCAACAATTTTTTCAGCATTGGTCTTTGCCTGAATTTCACTCTCACCCAACCCGATGGTGAGATTACAAAGCTTCATGCGGTCATACCAAATCTGGTTCATCAAATTATTATCTGATGTTGCAAGGGAATCTGCACCTTCAAAGTTTTTTTCCCCCAGCAAGTCTTGTGACACAAAAACAGCCAATTGTTTGCCGACTGAATAACGGGCATATTCCTCAGCGAATGCAATTTTCCAAAGATAGAACTGATTACGTGACTTAAAAACAATCATCGACGAGATTACTTTGCCGTCTAAACGAACCGAATAGATCACGCATTTCTTCTCTCGAACCAGATTAGCCGTTGCCTGGCGAGCAAAGGCAGCCGTGCGTTTAAGAACGTGAATTGAAGTGCCACGCCGCCCTTTCCAGCTCTTGGTTTCAAGCAACAGGAACTCTTCATAGCGGATCATCACTTCCCAAAATTCATCCGCCTTTTCCAACTGCAATTCGCCAAGCTCGCCAAGTTTGTTAAATTGCCGTCTTAGTTCACGCGCCCGTTTTTTGCTAAAGGCAGTTTTCATATAGCCTTCCGGCGTATCGGGCAAAAGCGTCGCGCGTTCCTGTTCCCCATGCACCATCATCCGCGCCGCCATGCCGGGATATTTCAGCAACTCTNTAAAAAAGTCGCTCTCCATCGGCAGGTCCTGAAATAGGATCGCTCCAGAGTGCTCGCTTTCCACCANGGGAATCAATTGNCAGAATTTCGATACGACTTCTGTGAAATCGCCATCATCAATCAGCGGNGTCGAAAGNGGAGCAAAAGGATTGCTCCATACCCGCCAGACATTTTGCGACGGAAAGCCCACTTTTTCTTGCTGTATAGGCATGGCAAGTTTGACGGTTCTTGATTCACCAAGCACTTCCGTCAGCATCAAAACCCTCTTATGAGCGAGGCCNAGGCGNTCTTGCGACGCAGAAAAGAAACCGGGATCATAAAATATATTGCGGTCGCGGGAAGCATCGCTCAACCGCTGCATTTCGGCTGCCATATCCTTGTCAAAATCACAGCCATGAAGTGATAATTCCCAATTGGAAGAATCAATCCCNGCAAGNTTTGCNAGCACAATCACCTCNGGCTGCTGATAAGCCATGCTTTCNTCGCCAAAGTTTATTTTGAACTGATTGGAGAATAGGGTCATTTCACTGCCACCTCTTCACTGTCCTTTNGGCCTGAATTTTTTTGNGGAATGATAAAGATATGCAGGTTCAGTTTCCGCTTCGCCACCGCATAAAGAAGNGCGCTTTCAAATCCNAGCGCACAGGTCGTGGCAATCGCCGCGCCNTGCAGGCCATAGANCGGGATCAGCGACCANTTNAGAACGATATTNACCAGCAAAGTGCCCACATAAACCATCGCACAACTGTTTTGTTCGCCTGACATTGTCANCACGGATTCAGCAGGACCGACCATTGAGCGCAGCACAATGCCCAAGCCCAAAATCCAAATTAAACCAGCGCCCGATACAAAACTTTCACCAAATAACATCAGGAAATATTTACCCAGAACCATCATCAACAGGGCTAAAAACAACGATGGCCAGAATATCCAGCGAACGGTTTGCGCAATATAGGCTTCATAACGCCCGCGATCGC
>JAESSK010000300.1 GCA_016764155.1 Rhizobiaceae bacterium | reverse complement strand
ATGATGAAAGCAACCGCGCCCATGACAGGGGGCATCAACATGCCGCCGGTTGAGGCGCATGCTTCCAGCGCTCCGGCGTAATAATTGGGAAAGCCAGCGCGTTTCATGCTTGGAATAGTGACTGAACCGGTGCCGACCACGTTGCCAAAATACTACCGCTGAGACTACCGAAAAAGCCACTGGCTATCACGGCAACTTTTGCCGGACCGCCGCGTGCGGTGCCCATTAGAGCGAGTGCTATTTTCAGGAAGAAATCTGCCGCACCTGTAGCTACCAAAAGTGCTGCTAAAATCAGATAACCGATGAGCGTTTCACCGACCACGCGGGTAACAATGCCCAGAAGTGCGTCACTCGAGTATACATTGAACGCCAGTGTGCGGGCAACCGTCATGGGTGGGCCCCACATGATGCCCGGCATGTATTCTGCGAAAACCGGATAGAGACCGAAGAATATAACGATGCAGAGGAAAATTGTTCCACCGACGCGTCTGCCTGCTTCCAGAACAAGTAGGAACATGGCGACCGACAACCACATTTGCCACTCATTGGGTGGAATCCATGTTTGATAATTCAGCGCTCGACCTTTGGTGGTCAAAAACATCGCGAGAACGAAGAAGAGGATTGCCGGGGCGTAGCTGAATATTCCTGCCGTCACTTCTTTCTTATAAGCAGGCATCAGCAGATAGACCATTGGCATGAACATGGCCATCAGGAAGAAATAATAGCTGATGTCGAAAATTGCTGGCAGGCCTACATAATAGGTGAGGCCGAAAATATAGATTATGGAAGCGCTAATGCCGCCAAGGGACATGATCAAAATGGCGAAGCGGACGGCTAATGGCAGGCTTTGATAACGCTCATAGGTCCGGTCGATGAAAGCCTCGGGTACTAGGTTTCCCGCTGCTGCAACCTCTGCTTCTGCTTGATTTTTATCGGTCATGTCGTCTTGCCCCCGCCATTGAATAGCTGATCTGAAAATGTTCTGACGCCGCGCGTATGAGCGGCGTCAAAGTCTCAATTTGAGTCTGGATTATTTTATGGCGGCGACTTCTTCGCCCATGCTCATGGTTACGCCGTGGTCCATTTTGTACTGTTTCCAAAACGCCTGCCAGTTTTCATTATCCGGAACCGTGTAGATTTTCCGATAAAGCTCATCATCCTTATCAGCGTTGCGAACTTCGGCTGCAGCAAGGGCNTCNTGAAAGACAGCAACCCGATTTTGGGCGATGGCAACCAGCTTGTCCTGACGGGCCTGAAANCCGTCATTCCAGTGACCTTTTTCCTTAAGGTAACGGATGGTGCCCTCATGGAGNGGCTCCAGCATACCTTTTTCAAGGTAATCGACCAGATTTGCTATAGACATCATTTTGGCGTGTTTGAATTTTTTCTTGAACTTGTCATGGTTCTCATCAAGCCATTTGGTTAGTTCGTATACAAAATCAGGATCTTCGTCAGCTCTCACGTGCTGTGTCTGGAAAGCGTGATCCATGTTGATGCCAAGGGCAGATGTTACGCCAGACACGGTTTTTGTTGGCAGGTAACCTGCTTGCAAAACGCGGTAGGCTGCAAAGTTTTTGCTTGTGTCATCAATTTCCAACCAACGTGTTTTGTTTGGCGCGGCATCAGCCTTGTAGCTGGTGCCNGAAATTGGCGAAGTGAAGGTAACGTCGGCGCGGCCTTCAACAACGATTGCTGTATTTGCCGGATAACTGCCAACTTCGATTTTTTCGATATCGCCTTCTTCAAGACCTGCATAGGCGATCAACGCTTTGGCGCCACCGGAGATGAAGGTTGAGCCGGTATAATAGGCAATGCGTGTGCCTTTTTTTGATGTCGGTAATGGTTTTGATATCGGAGTCACCACGAACCATAAAGCCCCAAGGTGTCACCAGATTTACGTACATAACGCGCGTATCTGTCGGACCGGATTCGCGTGATGCATAGCCTTCAAGGCCATCCATCTGGGCGAAATAATCGGATGGTTGATAGAGCGACAAACGGCCCTGATGTGAATTTAGCCAACTTGTACGNGCATAGCCGTTTGGCGTTGGTAAAACACGTACCCGAACGCCTGTGTCGGCACCGAATTCTGATGTCCATGCCACATTGAGTGAATGGTTGGCAGTGCCCACAGTGGGCGCTATGACGTTGAAATATTTAGGCCATTTGAAATCAGCAGCTGAGGCGGCGCTCACAGCTGTAAAGGCCATGCCAGCGGCTAGAAGTGTCGCAGGCAAGGTATGTTTGATTGCACTAATTTTATTTAGCATCGAAATTTTCCTCCCGTAAAATTCATTATCGAGTTATTGATTGTCGTATATTCGTATCCCTGATACACACATGTGCGTAACCATGTATACATGTAATTTAATTTGGCGGTCTAGACAACTCAAAAAACGAATTAGAGTTTCGGAATTTCAAAAGTGCTGTCATAATCGGGCGGTCAGGACAGGGCAAAAAGCAACGAGTGTCCCAGTGAATGCTCTAGTGTTTGTAGAAGGAAAATATAATGAAACTTACCAGTGACGAACAAGCCATGCTTGATGGTGAAGATGGTGCGGCAAGGCAAAAAGCCATGGAATTGCTGGTGCGTTATGGCGAGGCNCTCGGCGCGGANGGGTTTGTTGATACGGATAATGTGACGGGGACGATGGGGTCTTCTTCGACTTTTGTGCGTGACTATTTTGACACCGGGGAGGATCGCGATAAATTNTTTTCNCGNTTTGATCTGGATAGCGACGAGGCTGTGGAAATTCCGAAAGCCCGCACTTCTGTCACCTGTCATTTGCAAACGCGCTTTGAACCGACGCGCTCTGATTTGCATGGTACGCCTGCTGCGACACTCGATTTTCATAAGGATAATCAGAAATACACCGAAGGCCTTGGCGTCAAAATGCTCAATACCTGCACGCCATATGCGGTGGGAAATACGCCTGAAATGGGCGAGCACTGCGCCTGGATGGAATCTTCAGCTGTTGTTTATTGCAACTCGGTCCTTGGCGCACGCACCAATACGGAGGGGCGTGAAAGCACCTCGGCAGCGATGCTTACCGGTAAAATTCCCGATTGGGGATTTCACAGGGACGAATATCGTCTTGGTTCCCATCACATCAAAGTTGAAACGCCGATCGAGAGCGTTATGGACTGGGGGATGATGGGCTTCTTTACTGGCAATGTTGTGCAGGAACACATTCCGGTTATTGAGGGTATCACCAGCAAGCCAGACCTTATCCATCATAAGCATTTTGGTGCAGCCGCAGCATCTTCCGGCGGGGTGGAGATGTATCACGTGGTGGGGCATACGCCTGAAGCGGGATCGCTTGAACAGGCCTTTGGTTCCAACAAGCCGAGCGAGACGCTGGTCTACGGGATTGAAGACGTGCGCAACGCTTATGACGAATTAAATTCTCAGGGTTCGTGCGAAGATGTGGACTATGTGATGTTAGGCTGTCCNCATTATACGCTTGAACAAATNGCCGAGGCCTGNCGGTTGCTTGAGGGCAAACGTATACATGAGAATTCNAATCTCTGGATTTTCACCTCGCGCGCTGTGCGTGATGAGGCGGTGAAGAANGATTATCATAAAATNATTATGAAGGCGGGGGCGGTGTTGATGACCGATACATGCTCTGCCATGGCTGCNGCCACGCCNAAGGGNACGAANGTGGCTGCAACNGATTCGGCCAAGCAGACGTTTTATCTTCCGGCAATATTGGGCGTTGAAGCATGGTTTGGTTCAACCGAGGATTGTGTCAATGCAGCATTGACCAGCAAATGGCGGAGTGAACGGCCATGAATAAAATTATTTTAAAAGGCCGCAAGGTGGTTGGCGGTGTCGCCGAAGGCGAAGCGCTGGTGACATCTCAAACCATATCTGGCTGGGGNGGCATTGACTCGATGACCGGTACGATTATTGAAAAACGCCACGAACTTTGTGGGCAGAGTTTTAAGGACAAGGTTTTGGTCTTTAAAGGTGCCAAAGGTTCGTCGGGCTGGTCNGCNGCNTTTCATATGACGCGTCTTTCGGGCTGTGCNCCCAAGGCGGTGATATTCNTTGAAATGACCACCAAGGCAGCACTTGGCGTCNTGGTTATGNGCACGCCNACGGTGACCGAACTGGATCAGGACCCGCTTAAAGTTATNGCNACNGGNGACTGGGTGAAGGTCGACGGGGATAACGGTGTCGTGGAAGTGACCANCTCGAAATAGCTCTCTACCGATAGTATCCGTATTATAGAACCGTCTGTTTTCTGCTCATGCGCATAGCGCAGGGTGGCTCTTTGCCGCCTTCGCAAACCTGTGAAATCTGATGGGCTTCAAATGGAATTGGTCACCTCAATTGTATACACTGTTTCAGTGAAGCAATTGCTTTGCGCGCACGCTTGACTCATTTCGTTCGACAAAATAAAAAATATCCAACGTTTTTTATAATTGGCGACTTAATGCTTTTTTCTAAATCAAAATCAGATGATGTAACAGTTGTGGCGATGCTGGCCTCTGCGCTTCGCCGGGATATCTCGTTTGGTACGCTGCGGCCCGATCAAAAACTCAAGATTGAAGAATTGCGCCAGCGCTATGGCGGCTCCAATCACTCCATGCGCGAGACCTTGCGCATGCTGGGTGCTGAGGGGCTGGTTGAATCTACGGCACAACGCGGGTTTCGTGTCACATCTGCGACAGAAGATGATCTTCGTGACGTGATGCAGGTGCGTATCGAGATAGAGCGCACAGGGCTTGAATGGTCACTTAAGCACGGTGATGTTCACTGGGAGGGCCGTGTGATGGCGGCACACCATGCGCTTAGAAAATCGGAACGGGATGTCCGTGAAAATCCCGACGATTTGACAGCACTGCAGTGGGACGAGGCCAGTCGTGCTTTTTTTGCATCTTTGATCGAGGCATCCGGTTCGCCGCGCCTGATTGGCCTTCAACAAAAATTCTTTGATCAATCGAGGCGTTATCGCTTGGCGCTTCTTCGGGAGGGAAAGCTCGATTTTGATAAGCGAAGCGAGCGGCAGAAAAAATTGGTTGAAGCGGTTCTTGCGCGTGATAATGAAGCTGCGCTTGATACGCTTACAAAAGAAATTGAAGCTGAAATTCGGGGAGAGGCCTGAGTTTCGTTTCACTAATAAGAAGCAATAAAAACTAAAATAAGGGAGAATATTATGATTATT
>JAESSK010000299.1 GCA_016764155.1 Rhizobiaceae bacterium | reverse complement strand
GAGGTAGAAGATTGCGCATCCGATTTCGGAATGTGCGAACCTGAATTTTCTGGCGCTGCTATTCCTATTTTGGGCATCGCAGGCGATCAGCACGCCGCCACTCTCGGGCAGGCTTGTTTTGAACCGGGTATGATGAAATCGACCTATGGCACCGGATGTTTTGCCATGTTGAACACCGGCACCGAATTGGTGCCTTCGTCCAATCGTCTGCTCACAACCATCGCTTATCGGTTGAACGGCAAAACCACCTATGCACTTGAAGGATCAATTTTTATTGCAGGTGCAGCTGTGCAATGGCTGAGGGACGGATTGAAAATCATCTCTGAAGCTTCCCAATCCGGCGAATTGGCACTTGCAGCTGATATAAGTCAGGAAATCATTGTGGTTCCGGCCTTCGCAGGGCTCGGCGCACCTTATTGGGAACCCAATGCAAGGGGCGCGATTTTTGGCATTACCCGCGGCACAACCAATGCCGAATTGGCCAAAGCCACATTGGAAGCCGTCTGCTTCCAAACCCGCGATCTGATCGAAGCCATGAATAAGGATTGGTCCGGGAGCGGCGGTGAAATGGTGCTTCGGGTCGATGGCGGCATGGTGGCCAGCGACTGGACCATGCAGTTTTTGGCCAATATTTTGGACGCGCCGATTGATCGTCCAGATATTCTGGAGACGACCGCATTGGGTGCCGCGTGGTTGGCAGGATTTAAGGCTGGTGTATGGCCCGACCAAGAAGAATTCGCCAAACAATGGCATTTGAACAAGAGGTTCAAGCCAGCAATGGATGAAGATATTCGGGCATCAAAATATAAAGCGTGGAAATCCGCCGTGGCCGCAACAATCAGCCACGCAAATAGCGCCTAAGCGGCAGGCGCTACGGCTTCCATTTCTTCCAGACCAAGCAGGAAGTTGATGTTTGGTCGAGCAGCGACCATATCCGCGATGGTGTATTTTCCAAGCACTTCAAAGAAAGCATTCAGCGCTTCGCGCAATGCCGAATTGAAACCACAGCTATCGATCAGCGGGCAATCGGAATTTTCGTCGTCAAAGCATTCAGCCAGTGCGAAATTCTCCTCAGTCACCCGAACCACATCAAACAGAGTGATGTCTGCTGCATCTCTTGCCAGACGAATGCCGCCATTGCGTCCACGCACAGATTCAATGATTTTTGCGTCCATCATCGGTTTTAGAATTTTGAACAGATAGGCTTCGGACAGACCATAAGCTTCCGCGATGTCGGGAACACGACTAAGGTTTCCCTCATTTGCAGAGCAATACATCAAAATTCTAACGGCGTAATTTGTCTGTCTCGTGAGGCGCATGGACTGTTCTCCATTGTTTCAAATTTGTTGTTTTTAGTTGGATCAACACAATTTTAGTTTAGAACGACTCTAAGAACTATACTGAAAAAGTCAAGTTTTTTCAATCCTCATATTGACTCCAAATTCCATGCCGTTTAAACCTGATTGAAACATTCAGGTATATGATGCAAGGAAACAAAATGAAAATTTTGACACCCACAATTTCCACTCTTATGGCAGGCGCAGTCGTTCTTGCCGCTTCCTCTTCTTTGTCGGCTGCGGAAGTGAATATCTATTCCTATCGCCAGGCCGATTTGATCGCCCCCTTGCTGGAAGCCTTCACCAAGGAAACCGGCATCACAACCAACGTGCTGTTCTTAAACAAGGGTCTGGTCGACCGGGTTAAGGCAGAGGGCGAAAATTCTCCAGTAGATGTGATCTTCACCGTGGATATCGGTCGCTTAAGCAGCGCGAAAGCCAACGGCGTTACCCAGGCTGTAAAATCTGATGTTTTCGAAGCAAATATTCCAACCGAATANCGTGATCCGGAAGGNCACTGGTNTGGNCTAACCACNCGTGGACGNGTGGTTTATGCCTCNGTTGACCGCGTGGCTCAGGATACTATCACCTATGAAGAATTGGCTGATCCTAAATGGAAGGGCAAAATTTGCACACGCTCCGGCCAACATTCTTATAACATCGCATTGTTTGCCTCGATGATTGCCCATCACGGCGAAGCGGAAGCCGAAAAATGGCTCGCTGGCCTTAAAAACAATCTTGCCCGTAAACCCAACGGCAATGACCGCGCGCAGGCCAAAGGTATCTTCTCCGGCGAGTGCGATCTGGGATTGGGCAACACCTATTATGTGGGCCTGATGCAGACCAATGAGAAAAAGCCTGAGCAAAAAGANTGGGCCAAATCCATGAAAATCCTGTTCCCTAACAGTGCNGGACGTGGAACTCANGTNAANATTTCCGGCATGGCCATGGCNAAACATGCGCCTCATAAGGCAGANGCNATGAAGNTNATGGAATTCCTATCCAGCGGTGCCGCNCAGAAAATTTANGGNGAGCAGGTATTTGAATATCCGATTAAACCGGGTGTGGAACCTTCAGCCATTGTTATGGGTTTTGGCAAGATCAAGCCGGATACACTTTCTCTCGATGAAATCGCTAAATATCGCAAAAAAGCTTCCGAGCTGGTTGATAAAGTTGGTTACAACGACGGCCCATCCAGCTAAGACTGCCATATGCAGCAAAAGGCAGAGCAAAATAATTCAACACTTATTCGGGGAGGATCGCANAGATCTTCCCCGTTTTCCGTTCTGAAGCGCCCGCTCAATATNGCGACCNTGNTGATTGCNCTGATNGTGGCCATGCCGCTGATTGCTTTGGTTGTGATCGCTGCATCGGGAACCACCGAAAGCATTTCGAATATTGCCCAAACGGTCCTGCCGGTTTCGACAAGAATTACCGTGTTGCTTCTTCTGGGCGTTGGCCTGTTAACCGCAATCATCGGAACGTTGTCTGCGTGGCTGGTATCTTTTTTTGATTTTCCGGGTCGAAAAATATTCAGCTGGGCACTGATGTTGCCACTCGCCGTTCCCACCTATATTGCCGCTTATTCATTNGTCGAGTTTTTCTCATTCACCGGGCCGATGCAGGAAATCGTTCGTACCATTGGTGGNTATACCTCCATCAAACAATANTGGTTNCCNGAAATCAGAACGCTGCCCGGCACCATATTCACCCTGTCGCTGGTGCTCTACCCNTATGTTTATATCTCGGTACGGGCACTGTTTCATTTCCAAAGCGCAAGGNTGATCGAGACCGCGCGGGTGTTGGGCGTCAAACAATTCCCGATTTTCCTNCGTGTTTTGTTGCCACTCGCCAGACCGGCAATCGTGCTTGGCGTGACGCTGGCAATGATGGAAACCATCAACGACATCGGNGCNATTGANTATTTAGGCATNCAAACNCTGACATTCTCGATNTTCTCAGTCTGGTTAAACCAGAATGATATCGCNGGCGCTGCCCAATTGGCGTTGATATTATTGCTGATNGCCTTTCTTCTGATTTCATTCGANCGNTGGGCAAGGCGAGGGCGNTCNTTCGCGGAAAACCGTATTTCCTCTTCCAANTCCCGATATAAAAGATTGAAACTNNAAGGCNAAAGCGGAGGAGTTGCAGCCNTTGCCTGTGCNGTGCCAGTCATCATNGGTTTTGGAATTCCGCTTTCCGTTCTTGCCGATTACGCGATCTCTTATTACCCATACGGGATAGACAGTAATTTGCTGGAGGCGTTGATCACCAGTTTGGTGCTTGCAAGCTTTGCCGCTGTGGTCACGGTCTTACTGGCCCTGATTTTGACCTATGCGGTGCGCAAGAATGATAGCAATCTTATTAAATTCGCGGTTCGTATTGCTTCGATCGGCTATGCAATTCCTGGAACCATTGTTGCGCTCGGCATATTTCTACCCATCGCCATGCTGGATAATTTCATGGATGGCGTATTCCGCCAAACCTTCGGCATATCAACAGGATTATTAATCACCGGCTCCGGAGCTACAATCATCTACGCCTATACCGTGCGCTTCATGGCCATGGCGGAGGGGTCGCTCGATGGTGGTTTCAAAAAAATACCAACACAATTGGATAGCGCAGCCAGAAGTCTGGGGCGAACATCTTCCGGAACTCTGTCCGAAGTTCTCCTGCCTTTGATGAGACCGGCTATCGCAACAGCGGCCCTATTGGTGTTTGTCGATAGCATCAAAGAACTTTCCGCCACCATCATGTTGCGGCCCTTCGGCATCAATACTCTTGCCACCCATGTCTATGATTTTGCATCGCGCGCGCGCATTGAAGAAGCAGGCTTTGCCTCGCTCATTATCGTTGCTGCAGGCATTATCCCCGTGATTTTGATCACCAAAACCGCTTTAGACGGCGATTAGCCTCACATAAGGTTTATTTGCACATCATGTGATTGATATGTGTCAATGACATGATATATGCATAATGCTGAATGGTTGAGGTGTGCGGATTTGCACTTTTAATCATGCAATTAGGTGTGATATTGACACAATATGTGGGCAATCGGAGAGACTATCGATGGATTTTGAGGCGCATTTCACTGCAAAGGTAGAAGAACTTCACGAAGAAGGACGCTACCGGGTTTTTGCAGATTTGAAACGACATTCCGGCTCTTTCCCGCGTGCGACCCGCTTTATCGGTGGCGAAACGCAGGAAGTAACTGTGTGGTGCTCCAATGACTATCTTGGCATGGGACAAAACACCAAAGTTGCCGACGCCATGCACAAAGCCATTGATGAATGTGGCACTGGCGCTGGCGGTACACGCAATATCTCCGGTACCAACCATTATCATGTTCTGCTCGAAAATGAGCTGGCCGATTTGCACAACAAACAATCAGCGCTGATTTTTACCTCCGGTTATGTTTCAAACTGGGCAGCCCTTGGCACTTTGGGCGCCAATATCAAAAATTGCGTTATATTTTCGGATGCTTCAAACCACGCTTCAATGATTGAAGGCATTCGCCATTCCAGAGCCGAAAAACGCATCTGGAAACACAATGATCCCGCTGATCTCGATAGAATTCTGTCAGAATATGGCGACGACGTTCCGAAAATCATCGCGTTCGAATCTGTCTATTCAATGGATGGTGATATCGCACCGATCAAGGAAATTTGCGATGTTGCTGATAAGCACGGCGCACTGACTTATCTCGATGAAGTTCATGCAGTTGGCCTATATGGCCCTCGTGGTGGCGGCATTGCCGAGCGCGAAGGAATTATGGATCGCCTCAGCGTTATTGAAGGCACATTGGGCAAGGCATTCGGCGTGATGGGCGGCTACATCGCTGCTTCTGATGCGCTATGTGATTTTATCCGCAGCTATTCCTCCGGTTTTATCTTCACAACGGCGCTGCCACCTGCAATTGCTGCCGGTGCGCTGGAAAGCATTAAATATTTGAAGGAAAACGATGCGGAGCGTATTGCTCAAAAGGAGCGTGTTGCCCGCGTGCGCAAGCTTCTTGATGCCAAAGGCATTCCTCATATGGATAATCCAAGCCACATCATTTAGGTGATGGTGGGCGACGCTGCAAAATGTAAATGGATCAGCGACTTATTGTTGGACAATTACGGCATTTACGTACAACCGATCAATTATCCAACAGTGCCAAAGGGTAGCGAGCGTCTGCGCATTACACCATCTCCGGTGCATAGCGACGCCGATATTGCCCATCTGGTTTCAGCATTATCGGATTTGTGGTCCCAGTGCGCATTATCCCGCGCCGTTGCTTAGGCTCTCGCTCTAGGCGATAAACTCGCGCATTTTATCGGCGATAAAATCGCTATGGGTATGGAGCAGCCAATGTTCCGCATCGGCAATTTCGATTTCACGAAAATCATCGCAAAATTCAGCAACCGCTTTTTTTGACGCCGGTAGCAATGCCTGATCCTTCATGCCCCAAAACAATAAATGCGGCATGGGCAGGCGAAACTTTGAGCGGTCAGCCCCATATAACGGCGCTTCGATATTGGTTTCGCCGGGTTTGGGAATGATAATCGGCGAGGAACTATACCAATGCAGCATCGCTTCTAGTCGCCCGGGTTTATCCCATGCTTCGCGATAGGTATTACGATCAGCATCTGTAAGCCACGGTGTGGCAGAGAATTTCTCAAACATAGCAAGCGTGCGCCGATAGTTATCTTCGGCCATTAATTCCGGTGCATTTTCGGCACGAAGAACATGAAAATACTGGCTGGCCGCCGCCTGTTCAGGAACATCAAGTATCGCTTCCTGAAAACTCACCGGGTGAACCCCGTTTGCGATAATCAATTTGGATACCCGATCTGGCGCGGTCATCGCCAAAGCATAGGCAATCGAAGCGCCCCAATCATGCCCGGCAAGAACAAACGGCCGATCACCCAGCATCTGCTTGGTGAGTTCCAGCATGTCACCCACAAGCAGCTTTGCCTTATAATTTTCGCCGCCCTGAGGCGCGGCACTCAAATTATAGCCACGCTGGTCCGGTGCAATGATCAGATAATCATCCGCAAGTTTCTCAAATACAGAGCGCCATGCAATCCAGAATTCTGGAAATCCGTGCAGGAATAATATCGGGGTTCGTTGGTCGGTGAGGGGAGAACCACCACCATTATGCACCACGTGTAGATTGGTGCCATTGCACTGGATAAACTCCGAAACAAAGCCGTCTGGTAAGGTCATTATTTAATTCCGCTTCTGGTCGGTGGTTGTTAAAAGGGTTTTGCAAGCACCAAAAATACGGTCGCTGCAATCATCCCGACAAAGGCAAGCAGCCATACAACATCAGAAAGGACACTGCCCGATGCCTGATCCGGTAGGCGATATGATTTGGAAACTCGCCCATGAACGCCGGATACAGCCATGAGGATCGCAATTTTTAGCCAAAACCAGATGAATTCGTACCAGCCAGCCAAAACGGCCATCCATATGCCGAGAATCCAAACCACGATAAAGATGATACCCGTCGGCAATATGAGGAAATAGCGTAATTTTTTGGCGATCCCTACCCATCGTTGAGGCTCGATATAATGCCGCGCTATGAGGCCCAGAAGGGCGATGGTCATGCCGGCCGAAAAAATTTCAATGGCTATGCGGTGGGTATATTTTATGAGTGAATAGTCCAATTAGTTTACCTTTAGGTCTGGGAAATCAGGGTGGGTTAAATAGGATAACAACATGTGCAAATGAGCTTTTTTGAAGGCTTCCAGTTCCTTTTGATTATCCTTGTGCGATTCTTGAAACGTCAGTCTTCTAAGCCCGAATGAAAGAGCCGGTCCAATGATCAATTCAACCTGGGTCGATGCTGCAGTTTCATGAAATTCTCCCTGCTCGACACCCAGTTTAATGGTATCAAGCACAAGGGCATCCAATTGTCCAAAAACATCCTTTTTAAAAAAACCAGCCAGTTCAGGGAAATGGGTTGTGGTTTCCGAGATCAATGGAAACAGGATGCCAAGACGATCCGGCGACATGCTGTCGTAAAGCAGATCTATCATCACGGAAAGGCGTTGAGCAGCGGATTCAAATTCAGTATTAAGCACATCGTTTGCCATGGGAACGTTTTGATGGGCAACATCCATGATGACTGCTTTGAAAAGCGCTTCCTTATTGTCAAAATAGATATAAATGGCCGGTTTGGATAGACCGACTTCGCTCGCAATGTCGTCCATTCTGGTGGCGCTATAACCGGATCTGCAAAAAACCGTCAAAGCCGCAGCAATAATTTCTTTTTCCCGTTTTTGACGCGTAAAAGCTTTTCTTTTCTCAGACTTCACTGCCGATATTCCAATGGTTGCTTTCTCAAAGAATCATGTTACTGACTGGTAAGTAACTTACGAAACCAAGCAGTCAGGGTCAAGCCTGAAAGCCAAAGGAGTATCGATGTCCAAGGAAATACGTGTCAAAATACTCACCGGGGTTTTTATCTCACTGGTGATGTCCGTGTGCTTTTCAGGAGTTTTCACATTCCTCAGATTCGGCTGGAGCGCCGAGTGGCTAAAGATGTGGGCCATGGGGTTTTCCATGGGGTGGCCCATCGCATTTATCTCGGTCGCCATAATAGGCGAACCGTTAAATCGGCTGGCCCGCAAACTGGTTGGTTGAAATCAAACAGAAATCAACTGACTAGGTTTCCCTCAATCTGCAAATTAGGAATAGAGCTGCCATTAATGAGATCACCGGTAGCGGGTTCCTGCCAGCGATAGCCAATAATTGCGCCTTCCCGTATTTCGGAAAATAGGTTCTGCGAAATAAGGGCAGGGCCAATTCCTTCGACAACCGTCACGTAAATGCCGGTCCGAGTGTCGCGAATAACATTTGAAGTCACAATCACATTGCGCAGATATTCACCCCAGCCAAGCATGATGCCAAATCGGGCAGTATTCTCGATCACATTGCCGGTGACAGTAGTTTCCGCCTCAACAGAAATGCCTTCACCAAAGAGGTGATCTTTATCCACATAAGGCGGGTTCTCGTGGATATTGCGAATGAGGTTATTGGCACAAATCGCCATGCGGCCATTGCGATTGAAATTGGCAATCGAAATGCCCCGACAACCACCATCAATCACGTTATTGGTGATAACAGCCCCGTTAAATTCAAACTCGGAATAAATTGCAGCTTCGCCGGAACGAAGGCACTGATTGGCGGTGATTTGTACATTATTGCCGGAATTGGATCTGATCGCGGAAAAAGAGCAATCCTTCACCTGATTATTGGCAATCATCACTGAATCGGCCTTGTAGACGTTGATGCCATTGCCCCATTGGCCTGTGCCGCCATTAACAGCGCCAATCCGCTCAATGCGGTTGTTTGAGATGATCGTACCGTCATCACCGGCTTTCCAGCGATGGACAAGAATGCCCCCATTGGCACAATCATGTACATGGTTATGGGCAATCAAAAGGCCATTGTTTTCAATGCCGTAAAGACCGCATTCACCTGCCGCACCACTGATTTCACAGCGTTCGATACGGCCCTGAGAACGGTCAATCTGAACCCCGATCTCCAGACTTCCGGAAATTTCACAATTCTCAATCACCAGATGGGAGGCATTCACAACGCGCAGAGCCGCCCCTGCATAGGATTGCAGTCCGCGATTAGCCCCATCAAGCACCAGACCAGTGAGTTCGATGTGGGAGCCATTTTCAGACATCAAAAAATGCCCGCCACCTGTATAAATCAGACGTGAAGCGCCAGGAACGCCCATCAATCTTGTTTTTGAAGGCAGGACAATATTGGAAACGAAATAGTTTCCCGGCGGTAAAAACACCGGTTTATCGGCTTCAGCCGCCGCATTCAGAATTTTCTGCAGCAATTTGCCCTAATCGT
>JAESSK010000298.1 GCA_016764155.1 Rhizobiaceae bacterium | reverse complement strand
CGATATGCTCGACCTGCCGCGTCACCCGCTGGTAGCAAAAGGTTTTGCCTCAATCGGTTGCGAACCTTGCACAACCCCGGTAGCCGAGGGTGAAGACCCGCGCTCCGGCAGATGGCGCAATAGTGAAAAAACAGAATGCGGCATTCATACGGATGCCAAATCAGATACAGCCTTTGGTGGACAAATTTAATGACAATAATCGTAAACGATAACGGCTTTGGCGCAGATGATTGGTCAAGTGATCAGTCCGACAGGCAGATTTTTTCCTTGGAAAATTTACTGGCAGGCAAAGCCGATGATCAAAACAAGCTGGTCGGCGTCGACCTGCCACCAGAAGCAAACATCAATGACCTCATTCCTCATCTGGAAAATCTGGCATTGGTCAGCGTGCAATTTAACAGTTTTGCCGACGGNCGCGGNTTCAGCNTAGCAANACAATTGCGCCAAAAAGGCTATAAAGGCNTNCTNCGNGCTACNGGTCACGTNTTNGCCGACCAATACGCCATGGCCCGNAAATCAGGCTTTGANGAAGTNGCAATCGATAAAGCCCTAAGCGAGCGCCAACCAGCAGATCAATGGATGTACCGAGCGCCCAAGGAAGAAACCTATCAGGGACGTTTGGGTCAGGAGTGATTGGCTTGAACGACGTGTTTGGCAAAACACGCATTGTTTGCTTTTGGATAAGAGCCCAAACCATCAGTGATTTTATCAGTCCCAATTAATCTAAACATATCTGCGGCATAACGTTTGCTGGAAAAATAACGTTCTGCAGGGATCAATCTTTCTATGGGNGATTGAAGATCAAGAAATCCATAATAGCCTCCCAATAAACGGTAGGCAGTTCGTGCNCAGGCTTTNATTTCTCCAGAACAAATCTCCGCACATATNCTGCGAATTGGTTCAAGCTCCGGCATAGCCCGTCGCAATATCGCAGCTTTATCATTTAGCNGATCTTGTTCCTCTTTTGACAAGTCACGCAGANATCTATTTCCGTATCCCTTNAGTACCGCGTGGGATAATTTGATCTCCTCTCCATAAGCTGNCAAATCTAACCATGGCATTGAAAAATTTGCCAACTGCCAGAAACCTCTCAACTCTCCAATCTTTATTCTTCGCCGCCCCTCAACAACCAACAAAATTTCGTGTGCTCTCNTTCGCTTCATATATGATGGACCACCGATAAAAGTATTTGCGGCCCATTTTATAAAACTTGTNCGAGGTGTGAATTCTATGCCCTCAATTGCAGGTAGAAATAGTTTGTATTCTGGAAATTCAACTACCCGCTTAAGCGAACGTATCGCCTGACCATATTCGTGCAGTTCAATTAAATTCAGCACCCCNGCAGACCGATTGTCCGCATCATCAATGCTTAAGAGAGCATCAGCGAGTTTCTTATTCGTTTTTACCCGCTTCAACCATGTTTCGCNAAACAATCCTTTTCTAGCTTTCCACAAATTGGCTCGCTTCTTTCGTCCTAAAGAAAACAAAAACGGTGACAATTCCCCCGATCTTCTTGCTATTTGCCCCAACAACAACATCGCGGATTCATCGCCTGAATTAGCTAGCTTGGATAACATCGGGATTGCAGTCTCATCGTCGTCGTTCAACCAAGCCTCAACAGCAACACTAATATCGCCATCTTGTGCATTGGATGGATTCATCGAAATAACAAGTAAGCAAATTGAGAGCAAAAATAACGCTACAAACTGATTTGGTCTGATTTTCATATTNTTTCAAAGCTCCCNCGTCATANTGATTGCGCGAATACCGGATTCACCTTTACCGNAATTNTCNNTGGTTCCGGTNTGTTCAAAACCAAATTTCTTATAAAATTCAATCGNNCCGGAATTTGCCTCGTCCACTTGCAATGTGACGGTTCTTGCCTCGGGGAAGCAACTGAGTAATTCGTTCAATAGCTCGCTGCCCTGCCCTTTGCGCTGATGTTCAGCCGATACATAGAGCTGGTGTAACACCAGTTCGCTATCGCTTTTCATTCGCCCATAGGCCATGCCGCTCAGGTTTTTGCCATCGTCAATCACTAGAAATTCTGATTTCGGCCGTTTCATTTGTTTTTGCAAAATATCTGTCTTGTGCCAGTCTGCAGTGAGCGCACTTACTTTTTCGCGCCCGTAAATATCGTCATAAGTCGCATGCCAAACATCGGCTAATAGTGACTGAATAGCTGATGCATCCTGTTGACTNGCAGTTCTGACCCACATTTACATACATCCTTTAAGTAAGTTTTAGACATATCAACCCTTGGGGATTGATTTTAACTTCAATATACATTCCAATTGCTATGGCGGAATTGGCCAACCAGTCTTTCCCGCCCAATAAAACAACGAATCTTATCGAGAGGAGAATATAATGGGTAAGAGAGATGATTTAATAGCAAAATATGCGGCTGACATGTCAGAAAAATGCGGCATTACAGCAGATATGGACCTGCTCACCAAAGTTACCATCGGTTGCGGTCCGGCAATTTACAACGATGATGCCTCCACTGTTTCAGGCAGCGATAAGGAAGAGTTGGAAACCGTAAAAGAGAATTTCCTGATCAAGAAACTTGGCCTCAGCGACAGCGCCGACCTTGATGCTGGCATATCATCCGTGATGGACACATACGGCCAGTCAAACCGCAACAAATACCGCGCTGTGGTTTATTATATGCTGACCAAGCATTTCAANAAAGAAACCGTTTACGGCTAGTATCAGTTGATAAGACAAGTTTTTAAACGCCGCTTTTCAGCGGCGTTTTTAATTATAGACCCAGTTTCTGACGAACCAACGCCTNAACCGCCTGTGGNTTNGCTTTGCCNCCAGAGGCTTTCATNACCTGNCCAACNAACCAGCCAGCAAGATTTGGTTTTTCAACCGCTTGAGCAGCCTTTTCTGGGTTTGCAGCTATCACTTCATCAACGGCNGCTTCAATCGCGCCCGTATCAGTCACCTGCTTCATGCCGCGTTCTTCAACGACNGCGGCAGGNTCGCCACCTTCTGCCCAGATGATCTCAAACAAATCCTTGGCGATTTTGCCGGAGATTGTGCCTTCTTTGATCAAATCAACAATGCCGCCGATTTGNTCNGGTGTCACAGGGCTGTTCTCAATCGTTTTACCGTCTTCTTTCAAAGCGCCGAGCAAATTGTTGATGACCCAGTTAGCTGTCAATTTTCCGTCACGGCCTTTGGCAGCCTTTTCAAAATAATCAACAATGACTTTTTCGGAAACAAGAACCGAAGCATCATAAGCCGATAGCCCAACGTCATTGATCAAACGCGCTTTGATCTCATCCGGCAATTCCGGCAGACCTTTGGCCAATTCATCCACATATTCTTGGGTNAANTCNAATGGCAACAAATCAGGATCNGGNAAATAGCGATAATCATGCGCNTCTTCTTTTGATCGCATGGAACGGGTTTCGCCCTTTACCACATCNTAAAGACGGGTTTCCTGATCAATCGTGCCACCATCTTCGATAATCGCAATNTGGCGACGTGCNTCATATTCAATCGCCTGACCAATATTGCGGATCGAGTTCATNTTCTTGATTTCGCAGCGTGTGCCNAAACCTTCGCCNGGACGACGCACAGATACGTTCACATCCGCACGCATGGAGCCCTGCTCCATATTGCCGTCACAAGTNCCGAGATAGCGAACGATCGTCCGCATTTTGGTCACATAGGCCTTGGCTTCGTCTGATGAGCGCATGTCTGGCTTGGAGACCACTTCCATCAGGGCAATACCGGTTCTGTTCAAATCAACGAATGACATGGTCGGATGCTGATCGTGCATTGATTTGCCAGCATCCTGTTCCAAATGCAGTCGTTCAATACCAATTTCAACGTCCT
>JAESSK010000297.1 GCA_016764155.1 Rhizobiaceae bacterium | reverse complement strand
CAGGGAGCCGCCGCTATTCTGCGCGCCCAAGGCATTGCTGCGGAATTCCTAGAAGGAGGAAACTTGGGTTGGCGCGATGCTGGCCACCCGCTCGTTCCCGCAGATAAAATCCCGACCAGAAACGCCGAAGGGCGTTCTGTCTGGGTCACAAGACAGCGGCCGAAAATCGACCGCATCGCCTGCCCATGGTTCATTCGCCGCTTCATCGACCGCAATGCGCAATTCTTGTTTGTAGCCCCTTCAGAGGTGTTGAACGTTGCAGAAAAATTCGACGCAACGCCTTTCGATATTGAGGATGTATTCTGGAGCCACCGCGATGATCGCTGCACCTTCGATACAATGATCGAAGAGTTTAAGCTGGAAACAGAGCCGCTCAAACGCCTTGCCCAAATCATCCGTGGAGCAGATACCAATCGCCACGATCTTGCCCCTCAATCTGCCGGATTGATGGCTGCATCCCTCGGCCTGTCACGCATGTACCGAGATGATCTTGAACAATTGGATGCGGGCATGGTGCTCTATGATGCCTTTTACCGCTGGGCACGGGATGCGGTTAGCGAAGGCCATGACTGGCCAGCCGCGCTGAACAAGTCATGAGTGCGCAATCCATCCCGCTCAGGGAAATGTTTGGCACCTTTGCCAAAATTGGTTTCCTGTCATTTGGCGGTCCAGCAGCACAAATCTCGCTGATGCGTCGCATCATTGTGGAGGAGAAAAACTGGCTCAACGAGAAACAGTTTCTCAACGCGCTTAGCTTTTGTATGCTGCTCCCCGGCCCTGAGGCCATGCAACTCGCCACTTATGCAGGCTGGCGATTGCACGGCGTGATCGGTGGGTTGATTGCAGGCTTGTGGTTCGTTTTACCAGGTGCATTGATCATACTGGCACTGGCAACGATCTATTCATTCTTTGGCAATGTCCCCCTCATCGGCGCGCTTTTCCTCGGCATTAAATCTGCCGTGCTAATCATCGTTATTGAAGCATTGCTGCGCGTATCCAAACGCGCACTGAAAGGCCGCGTATATTGGGTGATCGCCGCATTAGCCTTCATCGGTATCTTCTTTTTGGCACTGCCCTACCCGCTGATTGTATTTCTGGCGGCATTGTTTGGCTTCTTTTGGAATTCCAAAACGCCAGAAATCGACGATGAGGAAAAACCCGTTTCGGCTTCCCTTGGATCGACCATTAAAACAGTTCTAATCTGGCTTTTGGTCTGGTGGATACCCGTTCTCATTCTCGGCCAGATCTCCGACCAACCAATCCTGACAGAAATCGCAGCCTTCTTCTCAAAGCTCGCAGTGGTAACATTCGGCGGGGCCTACGCCGTTCTTGCCTATATGGGACAGGATGTTGTCGGGAATTTCGGTTGGCTCAGTGCTGGCGAAATGATGGACGGTCTGGGATTAGCGGAAACAACGCCGGGTCCGCTCATTCTTGTCACCGAATTTGTCGGTTTCATCGCAGCCTTTCGTGAGGGTGGGTTTCTACTGGGAGTAACAGGCGCAATGATCACCCTATGGGTAACATTCGTCCCATGCTTTTTATGGATATTTGCAGGTGCGCCTTATATCGAATGGATATCGGCACAACCTCGTTTAAGCGGCGCACTTTCGGCAATTACTGCCGCAGTCGTCGGGGTTATTCTCAATCTATCAGTGTGGTTCGGGCTGCATGTATTCTTCAAAACGGTGACACCGCAAAAATATGGTTTTATCACCCTGTGGCAACCGGATTTGGCGTCACTGGATTGGCGCGTGGTCGTGCTTTCNGCGCTCTGCGGAATATTACTGCTGAAATTTCATTGGAATCTCATACGGGTTTTATTGATTTCAGCCGCTTTCAGCTGGATATTGGCGCAATTCAGTTAGCCTCAGGACTTGCAACAAACCGCGAATTGTGGTCTTGAAGCGGCTAATGTGCTCTTTGGGTAGCTTACCCAAGCCTGCAAACATCTAATCCATTAAAAAACCAGAGATATTCCAATGAAAATCAACGGCAATGAAATCAAGCCCGGCAACGTTATCGAACATAATGGTAGCCTATGGCTGGCGGTTAAAACCAATGCGGTAAAACCCGGCAAAGGTGGCGCGTTCAATCAGGTGGAAATGAAAAACCTGATCGATGGCACCAAAAGCAACACCCGATTTCGTGCCACTGAGACNATTGAGCAAGTTCGTCTGGAGCAAACGGATTATCAATTCCTCTATGCCGACGGTGATACTCTGCATTTTATGGACAATGAAACCTTTGAGCAATTGGAACTGCAAAAAGATTTCGTTGGCCCCCGCGCTGCCTTTTTNCANGACGGCATGAANGTCACNGTGGAAAGCCACGAAGAACGGCCAATCGGCATCAAAATGCCNGATTACGTNACGCTGGAAATCACNGANGCNGATCCTGTTGTNAANGGCCAAACGGTNTCTTCNTCNTATAAGCCNGCNGTGATGGAAAANGGCCTGCGNGTNATGGTGCCNCCGTTNATTTCNGCGGGTGAGCGCATCNTCGTCGACACAAACGAAGTAACCTATGTGAANCGCGCCGATTAATTTCGGCGAATTTCTTNTAAAAACCCAACTAAAATCTAAATCCGGTATTTGATATGGCGCGTTCCGCACTCTTGCAGATTATGACAACAACAGCCTTTCGCGCTGGCAGATCCCTGTCGCGTGATTTTGGCGAAATACAAAACTTGCAGGTCTCTATNAAAGGGCCTGGAGAGTTCATCAAGAAATCGNCNAAAGAGGCCACCAAAATCATCCGNGANCAGCTCTCCAAAGCTCGCCCGGATATTGGTATGATGATCNANGGCTCCGTCGAGCAATTCGGCAGCGACAAACAAAACCGCTGGGTGGTTGATTCACTAAATGGTCAGACAAACTTCGCCCATTCCCTACCCTATTTCGGTATTTCAATTGCCCTTGAGCGCGAAGGCCAAATTGTTGCCGGTGTCATCTATAACCCGGCACTCGACGATCTATACGCCGCCGAACGCGGTTCCGGCGCATTCCAGAACGATCGCAGATTGCGCGTCGCCAACCGNCGTCATTTGTCAGATTGCCTGATCGGCGTGGATAANAGTTCTTCGGANAAATCGGTTAAAACAGATTTTCTTAAAAATTATGCTCAATTGCTGGGCCAGGTAGAAAGCGTCAGAAATTTCGGCTGCACCTGCTTGAGCCTCACCGATATTGCCAGAGGCAGTATTGATGGCTGTATTGAAAGCGGCACCAGCTACGAAAGCATCGCTGCAGGCGCTATCATCGTGCGCGAAGCCGGTGGTTACATTTCCTCTGCATCAGGCAATAAAAACCTGATTGATCAGGATACCGTACTGGCTGCAAATTCCGACTTGCATGAAAAATTGCAACAAGCCGTGATCTAGCAAACACGCCACNACAACGGTAAAGTCATACCTACGCCTTTTTGGCGGTTTTAATTATGTAAATATCAAGTTAGGCTCCACGCAAGTGATTTGATATTTAGTATNTTTTAAAACCAACGGGCTACGGAGATAAGACTTTGGCTAGGCGATTTGATTCACAGCGGCTTTCCAATCCACGTATTTTTTTGATGAGCATGATAATCTTCCTGATTATCATGGGCTTTCTCGTGGCGATTTTATACAATCAAATTGAAATTGCCTTTATCACCAATCCCGGCCTCAATGGCCTGATCGTATTCGTGCTGGCCTGCGGNATNCTTCTGGCNCTNTTACAGGTTTTACGGCTGGTGCCGGAAGTCTCGTGGGTGAATTCCTTCCGCGAAGGCGCACAGGAACTGGATGGCATGCGCGAACCNGTCATGCTGGCACCGATGAAAGCCCTGATCGGNCAAACCGGNCAAAGCGTTTCGCTTTCAACCATGTCCATGCAATCCATGCTGGATTCAATTGGCAACCGGCTGGATGAATCCCGTGACACCTCGCGCTATCTGATCGGCCTGCTGGTCTTTCTCGGCCTGCTGGGCACGTTTTGGGGGCTNCTCGGCACCATTGGCTCTATCGGCGACACAATCCAATCCCTAGACCCCAATTCTGGCAATGCTAATGATGTACTCGATGCGCTGAAGGCCGGATTGAAAACACCACTTGATGGCATGGGAACCGCGTTTTCTTCCTCCCTGTTTGGCTTGTCCGGCTCTCTCCTTTTAGGATTTCTCGATTTACAGGCGGGTCGGGCACAGACCCGCTTTTATATCGAGCTTGAAAACTGGCTCTCTTCTGTCACCGATGTAAGCGTTGATGCAATCGCCGGTGGCACCGGNGACAATGGCATGCGTCTGGAATTNGAAAACCTCTCCCGCAACCTGCAAAAAGATGGCGGCNGCGGAAGNGCAAAAGCAACAACTGCCATGGCCAATCTGGCCGAGGGCATTCAGGGCATGGTGCAGCATTTGCGCACCGACCAAAAATANATGCGCGAGCAAATNGAGCAGCANGCNAAACAACAAAGGGAAGTGACCGATTTGTTGAAACGCCTGAACTCATTNTTCGAAAAGGCGGAGAAAGGGTAATATGGCTCTTACCCGCAGGCGCAGAGATCGCGAACTGAACTATTGGCCGGGCTTCGTGGATGCCTTGGCAACCCTGCTGTTGGCCATCATGTTCCTGCTTTCGGTATTTGTTATAGCNCAATTTNTNCTATCGCAGGAAATNACCGGAAANGATGCNGTTCTNAACCGNNTNAATTCNCAAATTGACGAACTAACCTCCCTGCTGGCNCTGGAACANAGTTCGAAACANGATGCAGAAGATACNCTNGCAAACATGCAATCCTCTCTAGGNCANTCNGAGCGTGANCGCTCAAGATTGCAGGNAATGNTNTCNGCAGGTTCAGGTGCTTCCGACGAAGCCAATCAGGCAATNGGAAAACTAAGCACNACCCTTGATTCAGAAAAACAAATCAGCCANCGCGCNCTCGCACAGGTAGAACTATTAAACCAGCAAATATCCGCCCTGCGCAGACAGATCGGCGCACTGGAAACAGCCCTTGATGCATCTGAATTCCGCGACAAGGAAAGCAACACAAAAATNGCAGACCTTGGCCGCAGACTCAACGTNGCNCTNGCCCAGCGCGTGCAGGAACTCAACCGNTACCGNTCCGATTTCTTTGGNAGATTGCGCGAAATCCTGAGCGACCGNGCCGATATCCGCATTGTCGGTGACCGCTTTGTGTTCCAGTCCGAAGTGCTGTTTTCCTCCGGCGGCGAAGTACTGAACGATACCGGCAAAGAATCCATGTTGAAAGTGGCCCAAGCCCTGTTGCAAATTGGCAGCGAAATTCCCGACGACATTAACTGGGTATTACGCGTCGATGGCCACACCGACGATATCCCGCTCAGCGGCAATGGCCGCATCAAGGACAATTGGGAGTTATCTTCCGCTCGTGCCACATCCGTGGTGCGTTTTTTCATCGAAGAAGGCGTCCCTGCAAAACGGCTGGTGGCAGCAGGCTTTGGTGAATTTCAGCCCTTGGTAGATGAAGACAGCGATGAAGCAAGATCAGCCAACAGACGGATTGAATTAAAACTAACCGAACGCTAGGAAATGTGTTGAGCACCTCTTACGACGCAATCATCATTGGGGCAGGTCTTGCCGGTCTGGTGGCAGCGTGTGAGTTGGTTGATCGCAAAAAGCGTGTCCTTATCCTTGAACAGGAGGGAGAAAATTCCCTCGGCGGACAGGCCTTTTGGTCCTTGGGTGGCCTGTTCATGGTCGATACGCCAGAACAACGACGCATGGGCATCAAGGACAGTCCTGACCTTGCCCTAAACGACTGGATGGGCTCGGCGCAATTTGATCGCCCGGAAGATTACTGGCCCAGAAAAACAGCAGAAGCCTATCTGGAGTTCGCCGGTGGCGAGATGCGCCAATGGCTCTACGACATGGGCATGCGTTGGTTTCCTGTGGTCGGATGGGCAGAACGCGGCGGCAGCTTTGCCGATGGCCACGGCAAT
>JAESSK010000296.1 GCA_016764155.1 Rhizobiaceae bacterium | reverse complement strand
TTCCCCGGCAAAAACGACACGCTTACCCGCCCATGAAAACAGCCCGCGAACTTCGTCCATGCCCGGGCCACCACCGGCAATGACCAATGACCAATTCAATTGTTCTATGTGGTGCAGGCTCTCGGCAAGAACCTTATAGCTATCAAGTTTGGCCCCGGGACGCATCATACCGACGCTCAGCAATTTTACCGCATCATCATCAGGCCAAAGGGCAGGGGCATCAAAATCATCTGCGGCAAAAAGCAATTCCCGATCAATAAACGGTGCCATCCACACAATTTTTTTCTCATCGATAAAGGTCGATAAGTAGGCCTTGTCCGAATGGGTCATAACGATGTTCATCGCTGCCATTTTAATGCCGCGCTGCGCTTCTTTGCGCCATGGAACCCATTCTCCATTAGGCCCTTGGCCGGTTTTGCACGGTTCTGCTGTGATCATCGGAATATCCAAACGGTCACAGATTTCCATACCCAGCCAATCGACAGATTTATCGTAAGGGTGATAGCAAAACCATAAATCGGGCTTGGTCCCGCTCTCCTGCCATCGCTTAATGATCAGCTCTGCTTCCTCATGCGCGCCGGCAATGCGGGCATCCATATGCTCTTTGCCATGGCGCTTTGAATAGGAAATATATTTGCTGGCCAGTTCCACCTCAAATCCCGCATGTTCAAGAGCGCCATAAAGCATACGAGCCATCTGCCTATCACCGGAGGGGATAGGGTGGTCGGGTGGTTTCAAAGGTGCATAAAAGGCAATTTTTATTCGTTGGCTCAAGATATACCCGACTATTTTAGCATTGCTTGTTTTCGTCATAAATATATAGAATAACACTGTTTCAAAGTCATCCACGCAACATAGCTAAACTATGTGCAAAGGGCAGAATAAATGATTACACAGACACGGCGCCTGGAGCATATACGCATCTTGATGTACAGCCACGACACATTTGGCCTTGGTCATTTGCGCCGTTGCCGTGCGATAGCCCACGCAATTGTCGAGCGNTTCAANGGGGTGAATGTCATNATCATCTCCGGTTCGCAGATTGCCGGNGCCTTCGATTTTCGCGCCCGTGTTGATTTTGTGAAAATTCCCAGCGTCATCAAGCTTTATAATGGGGAATATTCCTCCGTCGGCGAATATATCGACGTGGAAGATATTCTCGAAATGCGCAAGTTGATCATTCAGCGNACTGCCGAAGTTTTCGCGCCTGATATTTTTATTGTCGATAAAGAACCCCTCGGATTGAAGGGTGAATTACTGCCCACATTGGAAATGTTCAAAGATAGTAATACCAAAACTGTTCTCGGCTTGCGAGATGTGATGGATGCATCCCATTTGCTGGAAAAAGAATGGTCGAAGCGCAATGTGTTGGAAAAAATTGCCGAATTATACGATAATATTTGGGTCTACGGCCCGCAATCCTTCTGGAACCCGCTNGAGGGGTTGGACGTTCCCAAGGTTGTGAACGAGCGCTTGACCTATACAGGATTTCTAGAGCGCGACGTGCCTGCCCAACCGGTAAATGATGCCGTTGCTCCTTATTTGCCNGAAAAATATATTCTGGTGACCGCCGGTGGTGGTGGTGATGGCAGTGTGTTGATGGAGCAAGTGCTTGCGGCGCGTGAACATGACAGAAAAGTAGATTTCCCGATTGTCATGGTACTTGGCCCTTTCATGAAAACTGACAACCGCGCTCGCATCCGAAATCGCGCNGCTGGCCTCTCTAATTTCATTGTGCTTGATTTTGAAACCCGCATGGAAGTTCTATTGAAGAACGCCGTGGCTGTTGTTGGAATGTGTGGCTATAACACCTTTTGCGAGGTGTTATCTTTCGATAGAAAAGCNTTGTTCGTACCNAGAACCACACCGCGNCAGGANCAATATATTCGTGCCAGCCGCGCCCGTGAGCTTGGGCTTTGCGATATGTTGACCCCGGAAGAAGCTTCTGTTCCAAGAGCGCTCGCTGATGCGTTGCACAGATTGCCGGAGATGGATAAGCCTTCCCTCCATCTGGAACCAAATTCACTCGATGGTCTCAACATCATATGCAATGAAGTTGAGGCAATGGTATCTGGAAACGTTGGTGATGTAGCCAATTCAACCCGTGACGCAGACAGCGACGAACCTGGCCAATCAATTGGCCCGCTCGCTTGAACAAGAAAAAAATCAATCTTGTTTTAAAAGGCTATCCTCGCCTTTCAGAAACNTTNATTGCNCANGAAATTCTGGAACTTGAGCGNTCAGGTTTCGAGATAGAAATCATTTCCCTGCGCCGCCCTTACGATAANGGCACGCACCCCATTCANGGNGAAATTTCTGCAAAGNTGAGCTATTTGCCNGAATATTTGCATGAAGAACCCTGGCGCGTGTTCAAAGCCTGGCTCANGGCACGAAAAATGNCCGGTTATCCTGCGGCCTTCCAGAAATTTATGGCCGATTTGAAACGCGACTGGACGAGAAACCGTTTTCGCCGTTTCGGTCAGGGGCTGGTTTTGGCTTCAGAATNTTCCCATAGCGCAAATCTCTTTTACGTGCATTTTCTGCACACACCTGCATCAGCTACGAGATACGCCTCGATCATTTCNGGNGTGCCGTTTTCCGTTTCGGCCCATGCCAAAGACATTTGGACCTCGTCCGATTGGGAATTGGCCGAAAAACTTGCCGATTGCCAATGGTGCGTCACCTGCACCAAAGGCGGNATGGAAAANCTNGCNAGNCTTGCGCCCGATAGCGACCGCGTAAAACTGGTTTATCACGGNCTGGACCTGTCGCGCTTTCCCTCGCTAAAGGGTCCCCATNCTGTGGATGANAAACGCGATGGAAGCGATGCTGATAAGCCNGTGCGATTGATAACAGTTGGNCGNGCNGTGGCAAAAAAGGGCATNGATAATTTACTCAATGCNCTNGCAAAACTGCCCGACGACCTNCATTGGCAATGGACCCATATNGGCGGTGGAGAACTNCACGGCGATCTCGTTCAGCAGGCAAAANANCTTGAAATCATTGAANATTGTAATTTTCTTGGTTCGAAAACCCAGCAGGAAGTGATTGCGCAATATAAGGTTTCNGANATTTTTATCNTGCCATGCAAGATTGATGATACGGGTGATCGAGATGGTCTGCCAAACGTNATTGTTGAAGCTGAAAGNCAACGCCTTCCGGTTATTACCACGCCAATTTCNGGCATTCCGGAACTGATCCGCGACGACGGCAATGGGGTGTTTGTACAGCCCGATGATTCTGACGAATTATGTGCTGCAATTGCTTCTTTGGCCAAAGATCCAAAGCGCCGCAAACGATTGGGTCTTGAGGGCGAAAAGAACGTACGCGAAGATTTTGATCACCTCACAACCATCGGCCAATTGGTCGAACTCCTAGATAATAGCCTTTCCAAATCGAGCGCATCATGAATGAGACAGTAAACCCAAAAGTCATGTTTTACGTCCAGCATTTGTTGGGTATTGGTCATGTTTTCCGCGCGGTTCGTGTGGCTCAGGCCTTAGCAAGGGCTGGCTGTGAAACCCATGTGGTTTGGGGTGGCACGAAGATTGATAGCCTTAATACTGACGGCCTGCATATGACCTATCTGGAAGCTGTACGGGTCCAGAATGAAGATTTTAAAACTTTGTTGAAGGCCGATGGGACGCCAATTTCCGATGAAGAAAAACAACAACGCGGCCGAGACCTGCTGGAATTATTCCACAAGGTGAAGCCGGATATCGTCATCACGGAAGCCTATCCGTTCGGGCGGCGTCAAATGCGCTTTGAGTTGCTGCCATTGCTGGAAGCTGTAAGAAGCGCTGACTGGCACCCTATGATGGTCTCATCCATCCGCGATATTATGCAAGAGAATCGAGTGGAAAAGCGCGTGCGCGAATCCATTGATCTCATCAAGAATTGGTTTGATCTGGTGATGGTGCACGGAGATGAAGCCCTGATTTCTGTCAGTGAAACCCTGCAAAATACCGACGAGATTGCCGAAAAAATCATCCATACTGGTCTGGTTACGCCAGCGCCTGTCAATCTGGATATCGCACCGAGCATAAGTCCGGACGTGCTGGTGTCAGCGGGTGGCGGGGCAGTGGGGCTTGGTTTGATGAAAGTCGCCATATCGGCCATGCAACATTGTGAAAAATTTCCGAAAAATTGGGTGTTGGTAACAGGGCCGGATTTACCGCAACAAGAGTTTGATAAATTATTGAGGGATGCGCCTTCCGGCATGGAGGTTATGCGTTTTATCCCTGATTTGGCCCGGGTAATGGCGGCAGCTAAGGTTTCTGTTTCAAGGGCAGGGTATAATACCGTAGGTGATATTTTGCGCGCCGGGACGAGGGCGGTGCTTGTTCCTTTTGCTGGAGGAATTGAAACCGAACAATTGCGCCGGGCGCAAATGATGGATGAAAGGGGCGTGGCAACGCTTCTTTTGGAGGAAGATCTCACGCCGCCAAGCCTCGCAAAATGCATTGACGCTGCGGCCACAAAGCCAGCCGCAGCAATAGATCTAGACCTAGATGGTGCTGATAATGCAGCAAAAATGCTTATTACAGTTCATCAATCCCATAGGGCCCAATAGCGGCAAGGTTTTTCCAATACATTTTCCACATAACCCTAAAGGCTAATAGCGCTTACCTCCCTTTTGTTGCAATATTTTCACAGCAATCTCAATTACATCTCAGTAATTCGGAATTGCATCTATTTCCAAGGGAGGAATTATTATGACAAAACTGATTAACGGCCTTTCTCGCCGTAACGTCATCAAATCCGGTGCCGTTGGCGCTGGTGCTTTGGCGATGCCGCTTGTTTTCACTGGCTCTGCCGGTGCTTACACCAATGAGCCTACTGGTTCAGATGTAACATTTGGTTTCAACGTACCTCAGACCGGCGCATATGCCGATGAGGGTGCTGATGAGCTTCGCGCTTATGAGCTTGCTGT
>JAESSK010000295.1 GCA_016764155.1 Rhizobiaceae bacterium | reverse complement strand
TTCCCCTCAGCCTCATGCATAAAGGGCGTACGTGAAAGCTGTATTCCTCTGCCGATCAGGCCAATTTTATAAGTTTTTCCTGTCCGGGTATTCACAGTGATAATTCCATTAGCAAACAACAATGATGAAGGACATATCACCCCATCGACGCACAGCATAGATCGGAAAATGGCGAGCTATTCCGCGAAGACCCAATTATGCAAATATGTCAGCCGTCCTGTCACCGAGATCCGGTATTTCGGGCGAGGGTTTTCCATAGAAATAACCTTGCCCCTGATGACAACCCGCAGCACGAAGCAGTGCGTGTTGGTTCGAAGTCTCAATACCTTCAGCCGTAATTGTAGCGTTAAGACTGCGGCCAAGGCCGATGATCATTCTAATGATCGGTGTCACTTCACTGCCTGTCACGAGTTCATCAACGAATGATTTATCGATCTTGATTTTGTTAAATGGAAACGTCGTCAAATAACTCAAACTGGAAAAGCCAGTGCCAAAATCATCCAGTGCAATTGATACCCCGATTTCAGCCAGTGATTTTAATGTAGCAGCCACTGTTTCCACACTGACAATGAGCACACTTTCGGTAATTTCCAGTTCCAGCCGCTCAGCGGGAAGCCCCGTATCCCGTAATACAGCTTCGACCATCTCCAAAACATTTTGACGTTTGAACTGAAACAGGCGACAGATTAACCGATATTTTTTCTTCACCCGGCCAACTCATCGCATATTCACATGCGGTTCTTAGACACCACTCACCCAGCGCATTTATTTGACCTGATTTTTCCGCGATACCAATAAATCGGTCAGGATATATCAGCCCAAATTCCGGGTGCTGCCAGCGCACAAGCGCCTCATATCCGATGACTTCACCTGTGCGCATATTNACCTGCGATTGATANTGCAGACGCAACTCGTTATTTTTCACAGCCATCCGCAATTCNGACGCCAAACGNTGNCGCCTTTGCGCCTGCTCAAGCATTTTTNGTTCAAAGAAACTNTAAGAATTNCCGCCATCNGCNTTAGCNTGATAGAGAGCCAAATCAGAATTTTGTAGAAAAGTATCTACANTGCCATTTGTCGGCGGACCTGACGATATGCCCACACTTGCTGAAATATCNATTAAATTGTGGTCCACATGAATTGATTGGGCAAGCGATGAACAAATCTGNTCACCGAAATGGCGTAANGTATCTACATCATCGGTGTTTTCCACAACCACAACAAACTCGTCGCCTGCAAGCCTGCCAGCAGTGATTGTCTCGCTTTGCAATGCCTTAATCCGCGCACCAATCTGGCGCAACACACTATCACCAACCGGATGACCAAGCGTATCATTGATCTCTTTAAATCCATCTAAATCCACATAGAGAAGAGACATTTTGGTGCCGTTCTTCAAGGCTTCATCAATTGCAGCCTGCAAAACACCCCGAATACGCGTGCGATTGGCGAGACCAGTTAATGAGTCAAAATTTGCCAGGTGTTTAATTTTTTTCTCGGATAAATGCCGTTCTGTCACGTCTTCATGGGTTGAAAGCCAACCACCATCGGCCATGGCGTGGTCCCGAATTTCAATATATCGGCCATCATGCAAATGGTGAATTTTCGCATCCGCATGATTATGTCGCGACGGTAGTTTCACCCTCCTGCCCTCGCGATATTCTTCAGGGCTTGAGCCTGAATATGTACCGTTTGCTATGCGCATTTCCAGAATTTCCGATTGCGTGGTTCCAGGCTTAATCAGCTCCGGCGGTATCCGGTAAATATCGGCATATTGATCATTACTAACGATGATTTTTCTATCAGGGCCAAACATACAAAGCCCCTGTGCAATGGTTTCAAGGGCCACATCCACCCGTTCATTGTGACTGACAAGCGCCATCCGCGCAGTAACACGGTCGGTTACATCGCGCTGTGTCGACAGCCAACCGCCCCCCGTCATCGGCCGCAACAGCATCTCGACATAACGCCCGTCCGTCAATTTGAATGTTACCGTATGATCAACAAAACTTTTNAGCCATTCATCAGCCTTTTCGTTTATGTCCTCGATCTTTTTGCCAACAAAACTACCATGATCAATACGCAATTGTATGATCTCGGTAAGGTGCATCCCGGGCTTGATCATATCAGGCGTCAAACCAAATACGCTGGCATAATGATCGTTGGACATGATCAGCCGCTTATTGCGATCAAACAGGCATAAACCGTGATCAATATTTGCAATTGCCATTTCATAATGATGGCTCTGGGGTGTCAAAACTTCACTGGAACCATGATCACCCTCATCATGAGACGCTGCATTAGCTGTTAGTTTGTTTGAAAATTTATCGGAGGTTTTGCTGGTCGTATTTGTGGTTTTCTGGATATTAGGCAAATTGATGCTCCATGGACAATCCGGCCCATAGGTTGGGTCGGCCAGACGGCCATTAGAATAGAGATATAGATTTAAAATTCGGGGGTTTTCCGACGTAGCAAGATTGCTTCATGCAGGGCCAAAACCCTTATGCTGACCACCCACCATAGATAAAGTCTTGTAAATTTATTGTTAATTCATATAAGGATTCAGTGTACTGGGGCATGATTAGAATCAAAACTTAAGAAATGAGCGGCTCCAATGGGTAAAAATAGAATATATATATTCGACGTAGATGGAACGCTTACCCCTCACCGCGCCCGTGTAGAGCCCGAATTTGAAACATTCTTTCGCCAATTCGTGGCAGATCAGAATGTTTATTTGATATCCGGCAGTGATATTGCCAAAATCAAGGAACAATTGCCCGAAGATATTCTTAATACCTGTCGCGGTGTATTTGGATGTTCCGGTGCTGAATTTTGGCAGCAGGGAAAATTACAATATCAAAAAGATCACGTTTTTCCCGATGAGATGCTCGAAAGTTTTCAAGCTTATATCGATAGCAGCCCCTATCATGAGCGATATGGCAATCACATTGAAATGCGCATTGGCATGGTCAATATTTCAGTCGTGGGAAGAGATGCAACGACCGCGCAACGAAAACATTATTCCGAATGGGACATGATTGCCCAAGAGCGCAAACAATTCGTTGAACAATTCAACAATATAGATCACCCTTACGAGGCATCAGCCGGAGGCCAGATCAGCATCGACATTGTTCCAAAAGGCTACAATAAATCGATGGCGATGAACGAAATTCTCAAACGTGAATCTGACGGTGCACTGATGTTTTTCGGAGACAGGATGGCCGATGGCGGAAACGACAAACCGCTCGCTGATGCACTAAAAAACGCCGGCTCACCCCATGGCTCATTCCCCGTAAAGACATATTTGGATACGTGGGAAGAGCTAAAGAATGTAATTTAGGTCAAGATTCTAGGCAAAATTCAAATAGGAATCTAGGGCAAAGCCCTAGTCCACAAACGCTTTTTCGATCACAAATTGGCCCGGCGAACTGTTGGAACCTTCAATAAAGCCGTTTTCTTCGCACACGGCTTTGAGCGATTGCAGCATTTCCATCGAACCACAAATCATTACCCGGTCNGTTTCCGGATTAAGCGGACCACCGGAGAAATCTGCCAAACGGCCATCTTCAATCCATGTGGTNATCCGGCCCATTTGATCNGATTGTTCGCGGGTAGTAGCAGCCAGATATTTAAGCTTTCCCTCGACCATTTCAGCCAAAAACTCATGGCTGCGAATATTTGCAACCAATTGCTTACCATAATCAAGNTCGGCGACTTGGCGGGTNGTTTGGGTCAAAATGACCTGATCAAATTTTTCGTAAGTCTCTGGATCACGAATGACGCTGGCAAACGGAGCNATACCGGTACCGGTAGAAAACAGGAAAAGCCTGCGNCCGGGCAGCAATGCGTCATGCACCAATGTCCCAACAGGCTTTGGCCGCATAACGATTTGATCTCCAGGCTGGATATTCTGCAATTTCGACGTCAACGGACCATCCGGCACCTTGATCGAAAAGAACTCCAATTCATCATCCCATGAGGGTGACGCAATCGAATAGGCACGCACCAGCGCTTTTCCNTCNACCATCAACCCGATCATNACNAANTCACCCGAGCGAAAACGGAAACTGGCCGGGCGTTCAGCGGTGAACGAAAATAGGTGGTCAGTATAATGTTTGACCGACAATACCTTCAGACCAACAACGCCTTTAGGCAATTCACTTGCCGGTTCTACAGAAATTACAGGTGCATTCATAAAACTGTCCTTCGTACCTATCTCGATATCGGATGAGTACATCTGACAGCGAAATTGAAAATACGGGCTTATTACTAAACCCTCATACTCACATATATCAGTTTTCAATCGCACAAATTCAACGAATGGAACACTAATAAATGCCGCACGAAGCAAACATTATTCCCTATACCAACAATTAGCCCATCAATTTTGGGTCAAATGGGCACTGGGTTAGATTTTCNAACCCGGTTTCGNTTACCAGCAACTGATCNGCCAANTTCACCCCGTCTGGNCCGCCATCCTCGCCCACATAGGCTTCAACACANAANACCATACCCGGTTGCAACACNCCNTCATAACCNTNTTGTTCCCAATCNTGAGCATATTTNATTGCNGGCCATTCGCGACTAAGACCAATNCCGTCAAANANAGTNTTNTGNCGTTGGCTATCATAAGGNGCNGGCANTTTATGTCCTCTGCGTCCCANCTCACGAAACGTAGCTCCGGGCCNCACCAATTGTGAATTTTCNCTAATATGATCGTGNGCAATCCGGTGNAGTTCCAATTGNCGGGAAGTGGGTTCATCATCACCCACAAACCAGGTTCTTGAAATATTGGTGTACATCCCGAAACAACCAATCATATTCGTATCAAATGCCACCAACTCCCCATTGTCTAAATATCGAGGGGCACATTCTTGATACCACGGGTTGGTTCTAGGACCGGAGACCACAGTGCGTGCTAAAATACTCTCGCCGCCACGCTTAAGGTTCTGCCGATGCAATTCAACCCACATATCATCTTCAAAAGAACCGGGCTGAACGAGTTCTTGCATCGAGGCAACCGATTGCTCGCAGGCAAACAAAGCGCAACGCAGGGCGAGAATTTCGTCTTCCCCCTTAATTGCACAGGCCCGGTCCATCAGTTCTTCTCCGTCAGAGACATCGAGCAATTTTTCTTCAAGCGCCACAAAGCCGGAAATCGGGATATTATCGACAGCCAATCTTCGGTTACAACCCGCATGATGTGTCANAATATCTTCGACTTGGTCAGCGAATTTTGCCGCTTCTTCTTTGCTGCGCGAACCCTTTGCCTTGAAGGAAAAGCTGCTCCCGCAGCGTATCTCATCGACCAATGAATCGACGCGCGAAGCAGATTTGCGTCCGCGTTGTTCCCACAACACCATATATCCGTCTGCACACACCAAACAGGCCCGAAAGGTGTTATGTCCATTCCAAAGCTGGTTTTGGGTGATATCGCAGGCATAACGAATGGAAACGGGGTCAAATAGTAATATCCCCCCCAAATCCCGCAGGTTCAAACCCTTAATAATTCTCTTCAGGCGGTATTCACGCATACGGCCCAAATCTGGACAGTACAGGCCTGCCTTCGCCCATTCATCATAGGCAAATAGTGTTGGGCCAATTTCAATCCAACTGCCATCATCAGACAGCCTAGCCGTCTGCTCTTGGTTTTGGAGCACGGTACTGGAAAAGTTTGCATCATAAATCGATGCAGCAATAGCATTGCCGGTCATAAACATCCCCTTTGATGTTACAATCTACCCGACCGTGCCCACACACAATCAGAACTTCCCAAACCCTGATTAACCTAAAATTAATGATCCAGTATTCGCAATACATCAACGGGTAAATTCTTACCATTTGGCTCTAAATCGATGAAAAATATTTTTGACAGCAATAAATCTCGCTATACGAGAATCAAATCTCCCCCTGTGCTTTGCCGTTNTCTTTGCAAATAATTGTCGNNNCATGGGCTTTTTGAATAATTGTGGATAATGTACATAATTGATTCTCGATGACACTGCAGGTTAGNCAAACAATGCGNCTCAAGGCCTTTACCCAAACCTTTGCTTGTGATGGCGTATTTGTCATTTCGCGCGGCTCGCGCACCCATGCNGAGGTCATAACGGTCGAAATAAGCGATGGAAACATTCGTGGCCGGGGAGAATGCACGCCATATCAGCGGTATAGCGAAACCCTTGATAGCGTTCTTGCGCAAATCGAAACCATCCGCAATGCAATTGAAGACGGCATCGATCAACAAAAATTGATGCATCTTTTGCCAGCAGGAGCTGCCAGAAATGCTGTGGATTGTGCCCTGCTGGATTTTGCCGCCAAAAAGGTAAATAAGCCCATTCACCAATTGCTCGGGCTAAGCATGCCTAAGTCATTGACTACGGCCTTCACGCTTTCACTGGGGTCGCCCGAAAGCATGCATGAAAGCGCATTAAGAAACGCCAACCGCCCTTTGTTAAAAATGAAACTCGGCGGCGACGGTGATATCGAGCGGGTAGAAGCGGTCAGATCAGGCGCGCCCGATGCGCGGCTCATTGTCGATGCCAATGAAGCGTGGAATGTCGAACAATATGAAACAATGGTTCCAGCCCTTGCAAATTTGCAGGTGGAGATGATCGAGCAACCTTTCCCCGCAGGTGAAGATGGCGTTTTGGCCGAACTGGACCGCCCTATCATAATTTGCGCCGATGAATCCTGCCATGATCGCCACAGCCTTCCTCACCTCGAAGGCCTTTACGACATGGTCAATATCAAGCTAGATAAAACGGGTGGCCTAACTGAAGCCCTTGCGCTTGATAAAGAAGCAAGAGCTGCCGGTTTCAAAACCATGGTCGGTTGCATGGTCGCCTCATCTCTCGCCATGGCCCCGGCAATTTATGTCGCCCAAAATGCCGATATCATTGATCTTGATGGTCCGCTATTACTAGCAGAAGATAGAGACAACCCACTTCACTACGAACTCTCAACCATTTTTCCACCTGACCCCGCTTTATGGGGATAAAGAGAAAATCATGACCCTTAACGCCAATGACTGGGCAAGCCTGACCCCACATAAAGATCGTCTAAAAAGCACGAACCTGCGTCAGCTGTTTTCAGAAAACCCAAACCGTTTCAACCAATTCTCTTTTTCGCTAGATGATCTAACCCTAGATTTCTCTAAGGAAAAAATAGACGCGGACGCGCTGGGCGCATTGATCGAACTCGCCAAGTCCGCCAGCGTTGATACGAAGCGCGATGAGATGTTTGCAGGCGAACACATCAACTTCACCGAAGATCGAGCTGTGCTCCACACAGCCCTGCGCGGCGAGAACCAAGATGGTTTTGCCACCGATGGCAATTCCGTATCTGAAATGATCGAAGAAACGCTGCAACGCATGTGCAAGTTTGCCGATGGCATCCGCAGTGGCGGGATCAAAACTGCAAATGGCGCAATTTTTACGGATGTCATCAATATCGGCATTGGTGGCTCAGACCTTGGCCCAGCCATGGTTACCCGCGCCCTGACGCCCTATCGAGATAGTGGCCCGAACCTGCATTTTGTTTCCAATGTGGATGGCGCGCATTTGAGCGATACCATCGCCAATCTCGATGCAAAAACCACGCTTGTCTTGGTCGCATCAAAAACCTTCACCACGCAGGAAACCATGGCCAACGCGCAGGCCGCCCGCGACTGGTTGCAAGATACGCTTGGCGCAGAAGGTGCGAACCAGCATCTTGCCGCCCTTTCCACCAATATGGAAGGAACCGCCAAATTTGGCATTCCGGCCGAACGAGTATTCGGGTTTTGGGATTGGGTCGGCGGACGTTACTCCGTCTGGTCGGCCATTGGATTGCCGCTGGCAATTTCAATCGGCGCTGAAAATTTCAAATCCTTTCTTTCCGGCGCAAGGGCCATGGACCAACATTTCAAATCCGCCTCCTTGGAAAAAAACCTGCCCGTTCTGATGGCCCTGATCGGCATCTGGCGGCGCAATGTCTTGGGATATCCAACCATCGCCCTCATTCCCTATGACCAGCGGTTAGAGCGTTTCGCGGCCTATGTGCAGCAGCTAGATATGGAATCAAACGGCAAGCAGGTCGACGCCAATGGTAACATCGTAGAAACCAATACCAGCCCGGTGATTTGGGGTGAACCCGGCACCAACGCTCAGCATTCCTTCTTCCAGCTCATCCATCAAGGCACCGATGTTATTCCGATAGATTTTATCCTCGGTGCAAAATCGGGCAGCGCCCTCACCAGCCAGCATGAATTGTTACAGGCAAATTGTCTGGCCCAATCGCAAGCGCTGGCCTTCGGCAAAACCCGCGATGAAGTAGCAGCAGAAATGGCGGCAGAAAACCAACCTACTGAGACAATCGAAAAACTGGCCCCACACAGAACCTTCCCCGGTGATCGCCCCTCCACAACCATCCTACACCGCCAACTAGACCCGTTCACGCTGGGTCGTCTGATCGCACTCTATGAACACAAGGTCTTCGTGCAAGGCGTGATCTGGGGCGTGAATTCCTTCGACCAATGGGGCGTAGAATTGGGCAAACAATTAGCAAACGAGCTCCTCCCCGTAGTGCGCGGTGAAGCCGATGGCGCTGACAAAGATTGCTCTACACTTGGCTTGATAGGCCGTTTGAAAGAATTGAATTAATGCAAATAAATACAGTCGCCACCAGCCCCATTGAGGGGCAAAAACCCGGCACATCAGGCCTGCGCAAAAAAACAAAAACCTTCATGCAGCCCCATTATCTGGAGAACTTCGTCCAGTCGATTTTTAACGCCATTGGCGGCATCGAGGAAAAATCTTTACTGCTTGGTGGTGATGGGCGCTTTTTCAATGCACAGGCCATCCAGATCATCGCCAAGATGGCGATTGCTGGCGGTGCGACCCGTCTCATCATCGCCAGAACGGCATCATGTCCACGCCTGCGGCCTCCGCTATCATCCGAAAATATAAAACCAATGGTGGCATAATTCTATCAGCCAGCCACAATCCCGGCGGCGAGAACGAAGATTTCGGCATCAAATATAATCAGCCCAATGGCGGCCCAGCCACCGCCAGAGTGAGCGATACAATTTTCGCCAACACGGAAGAAATCACGGAATACCGGATCGCCGATATCTCGGACATCGACATCGAAACCATCGGCGAAACCAAAATCGCCAACACCACAATCCAGATCATCGACCCGGTCACAGATTACGCGGAATTGATGCAGACCCTGTTTGATTTCGACGCAATCAAAGAGCTATTTGCCTCAGGCTTCACCATGAAATTCGATGCCATGAATGCGGTCACCGGCCCCTATACCAAAGCAATTTTGGAAGACACTTTGGGTGCAAAAAAGGGAAGCGTGATGAACGCGGTTCC
>JAESSK010000294.1 GCA_016764155.1 Rhizobiaceae bacterium | reverse complement strand
GAACGCGAACAGGGTCATCACAGAATCAACCATATTCACCCCAAGATGCTCCATGATGTTGGCAAAGCGCATGGTGTCTTCCTGCACCCTTTGGGATGCGCCCTCAATGACGCGGACCTGTTTCCATTTCGACATGTAATAATCGTTCATCGCCGTGCGCCAACGGAAGATATAATGGCTGACAACGAATTTGGTCACCACATAAACACCTATCCACATGAAGGCGATTTTTAAGAATATCAACATCAAGCTGTAGAGGTCTGCAGCGGTTGTGGTGGATGAATCGGACAGCGCATTTTGGATGGAGTCAAAAAATGGGCGACGCCAATTGTTCAACGCTACGGATACCTGAACTGAAAAATAGGTAGAAAACAGGATGAAGGACGAGACAAGGATCGACCAGAGTTGCCATTTATGGGGAAAAGCCCACATCCAAAGCGCTGCAAAAACTACGACAAAAAACAGGAAATATAGGTCGAACCACAAAAAACTCTGGGACCAAAAATAATGCAGCCCAACAATTTGTGCATCAGCCTCGACTATGTTGAAGCCGAAATATATCCCAATATCTGCTCCCACCGAATACCAAATGGCCACGGATATGGCTGACCAGAGGATAAGGGCGGGGAAAAACAAACGCGGGTTAGGGAAAAATGATGCAAACATTGGTAATCCATCCTGATTTCAATTTTGGCGATATTACCTACTTGTCGGTGTAAGGCCAGACTTCATACGGGTTTGTGAACAAAAGTGCGCTGATTTTTTTGAATTGATGAGATATAAAACCCGTTGAAATTCGATGTGTGACAGAATGCACACCCACTGGAATATATCCCCCCTAAATTAAGGGCAAGGAACAGGGAGACCTGCTTCGAAANAAGTTTTAGAATTCTGGCTAGCATTGCTTTCCAATAGTCATCTGCTAGCCAGTATGTCCTCCCGGTTAACGCCCCTACCGGGAGGACATTTTTATTTTCTTTCCAAGAAATTCCCGCATTAACTCCCTAGTTACCATTTGAGCTCAATCTGATGGTTCTAGCGAATCGTTTGGNGTGAAGAATGCGCCTGTTAAGTGGANGAGAATCCGATAGTGAGTTTATCCGTGAGTTTGAAGAAATGCTTGGAGATAGAGACGCCGCCGACAAATATTCTGTCGCGATGGATGATGTGGTCCTGTATTTAGAAGATATGGACCCGGTGGCCTGTCCTCCAGACTATATTTTCCCAAGAGAAGACACTGAAGCGTGGGTCTATAACCACGGCAAGATTTCTGAACTGATTTTTGTCAAAGTTTGAGTGAAAACTCGGCCTTCAAACCATCAACACATCAGGATGCTGCCAGCCTTTTAGCTGGCTCATTCGTGTTAGCCATGCGTTGATGTGCGGCCATTCCTCAACNTCAAGCCCGGCATCATCCAGCCAATAGAGATATCCGGCAATCGCGCAATCGGCAATTGTCGGGGTATCCGCNACCATGAAGCCTGTTCCATCGGCCAGATGGGATCCCAACACATCAAGATCATTGCGCAAGCGCCTNTCCAGCCACGATAAAATCGTCGGNTCGGTNTTTTTTAGAAACTTGCGTTCAAAACGCAAATTNGGAAGCGATGAGCCGATGCGGCTTTGTTCCCACATCAACCATTCAACCGCCTGAGCGTGCGCTNTGCCGCCATCCATCTTCCCTAATTTTTCAGCCAGATATAAAAGTATTGCATTGGATTGCACCAGGGGTTGCCCATCCATGATCAATAGCGGCACTTCGTTATAACGGGCATTCTCGCGGAAAAAGGCAGGCCGTTCGGCACGGGGCTGCTTTAAATCAATGGTCTCGTAATTGTGCTGCGTATCGGTCAGCGCAAGAAACAGTCTCACCTTATAGGAATGGCCGCTATATTGATTTCCAAAAAGCGTAATATCGGTCATGGGATTTATCCTCCAAAATTGGTGTTATGCCGTCAATTAGAACTTGCCGGGGCTGGCTGCATTATTTCGATGATGTTTCCGTCCGGATCGCGGGCGTAGGCGAATATGCCTCCAGCGGGCATTAATAAAGGTGGCGCGTGAAACTCGANATCTGCCGCCATCAGNCGTTCATATTCTGCNTAGCAATCGTCAGTTTCAAAACAAATATGGGTAAAGCCCGGATCGCTTACCTCCGGGCGGGCGTTTGTGCCGGTTGTTTTTGGAACCGAGAATTCAAAAACCTCTAAGCGGGAGCCGCCAAATTCAATCANNATGATCCGNCCGGCACTTTCTGCCAAACCCANTCTTGTNTTNAATTCAACGTTACCCGGTTCCCACTGNAAATCTTTGACGACCTTGCCGCCGAAATGGTCACAGTAGAATTTAACTGCGCGCTCGGCGTTGCCTGTGGTTAGTCCCACATGGTGCAGGTTCAGCATGGCAATTCTCCCTCAATTTCCAGTTCAAGCATATCGGGCAAGATCATTTGTAATGGCATGGGCTGCTTCNGTNANGCTTTCNAGNTGTTTCTTAGCCATGTCTTGTGGCGAAAATAATCCGCGTGAAAATAGCAGGCTGATGGCACCAAAAACCTCGCCGTCCTTGTGTACCGGCACGGCGATTGCTCCAAGCCCGTCATTGATAGGTGTTTCGCCGCGATATTGGCGAAGGCGGCTTCCAAAACCTCGTGCGCGGGTTTTATCAATCTCGTGAAACATCGCCTCTTCGCTGAGTGAAAAACGTTCAAACCCAAATCTGNAATCGCCCCTTGTATGCCCGATGATATCGCGTATGCGCTGTTCGGGCATTGCTGAAAGACAGGCTTGCCCTGTGGCCGAACCAAAAATATTGATCGTCCGGTTAACGATGCCCCGATACAGGTGAAACGGACTGAGGGGCCTGGTAGAATCAATAACCAACATTGCGCCACGATCAATGATTTGAATATCGGACGGCCAATCCACGCGCCTTGTGTGATCGGATAGAATTGGAACCGCCACATCGATCANTTGAGCGGCACCTTCTGGCACCGGTGCGCCGACCCCNGTCGTCATGGTGATATTGATGCGGTATTTNTGGTCGGCCAGCGAACGACGCACAATGCGGCATGAAATCAGGGTTCCGAGCAGGCGGCGGATGGTCGATTTAGGGATGTCACTTTCGCGGTGAAGATCGGCCAAAGTCACTTCNCCATTGCGCGCGATGATCTCCATAATCGCAATGCCGCGTTCCAGCGAACGGTTACTCAGCTCAGACATGATCGCTCCCTACTTGAGTATATCGTGCCACTCTTCGGCACGTTATTCAATAGAGATTGATTGCCCATCTGCTTTGTGCAGACTTTGAATATGGAAGATTAGGATTAAAATGACAGAACTGCGCCGCACCAAGAACATCTTGTTCATCATGTTTGACCAACTGCGCTGGGATTATCTCAGTTGCGCAGGCCACCCCACTTTGCAAACGCCAAATCTCGATTGGTTGGCGAGCAAGTCCATGCGATTTACCCGCACCTATGTACAATCTCCCGTGTGCGGTTCATCACGGATGAGCTTTTATACGGGCAGATATTGCCACAGCCACGGGGCNCAATGGAACGGNTANCCACTCAAAGTCGGCGAACTAACCATTGGTGACCATTTACGCAAACAGGGACTGGAAAGCTGGCTGATTGGTAAAACCCATATGGTGGCCGATGCCGAGGGCATGGACCGTCTCGGCATTTCGCACGACGGGATCATTGGCACACGTCTGGCAGAATGCGGGTTTGATAATTGGGTGCGTGACGATGGGCTTTGGGGCGAAGGGCCGGATGGATTTTATGATCAAAAGCGCTCGCCTTATAATGAGTATCTAAAATCCAAGGGCTATGAAGCCAGCAATCCGTGGAACGAAAATGCCAATGCCGGTGTGGATGATGATGGTCAGATCGCTTCGGGCTGGTTGATGATGCATGCGGATAAAGCGGCCAACATCCATGAAGAAGACAGCGAAACCCCGTGGCTTACTTCCCGGGCAATCGACTTTCTTGATAGTCGTGGTGACACGCCTTGGATGGCGCATCTATCTTATATCAAACCTCATTGGCCCTATATTGTGCCAGCTCCCTATCACTCGATGTATTCCAAAGAAGATATTTTACCGGTTGTGCGCGATGAGCGCGAGCGGCAAAACCCGCATCCCGTTCTGGGCCAATATCAGGAAAATGCAATTGCTAAAGCCTTTCGCCGCGACGAGGTTCGCGAAGTGGTCATCCCCGCTTATATGGGGCTGATAAAACAATGCGATGATCAAATGGGTCGCCTGTTTGCCCATCTTCGTGAAACGGGCCGGATGGAAGATACGATGATTGTCATCACCTCCGATCATGGTGATTATCTTGGTGATCACTGGATGGGCGAAAAAGATCTGTTTCATGAATGCGCGGTCAAAATTCCGCTGATTATTTATGATCCCTCTGCTGAGGCAGACAGCACGCGCGGCCAGACTTGCGACGAACTCATTGAAGCAATCGATCTGACTGCAACCTTTATTGAAGCGACAGGCGGCGAGGTTCCGACCCATATTGTTGAAGGCAAATCCCTATTGCCATTTCTCCACGGCGAGAAGGTTGAGAACTGGCGCGAATTTGCCATTAGTGAATATGATTTTTCAGTCACGCCGATGGCCAGCAATCTCGGTCTTAAGAGCCATGAAGCACGTCTTTTCATGGTTGCCGATAAGCGCTGG
>JAESSK010000293.1 GCA_016764155.1 Rhizobiaceae bacterium | reverse complement strand
CGCGTTTGCGAACTTGCCGAGCTTGACTGTACCTGGGTCAAAAATGACTGGGACAGCATCATTCCAAATCTTGTCTCAGGCAATTACGACACCATCATTGCCGGCATGAGCATTACCGAAGAACGCGACAAGGTGATTGATTTCACTGACCCCTATTTTCCTGCAGATCCAAGCGCGTATATGGCGCTGTCTGGTGCTGGTGCCGACGCTACAAAAGGTAATGTCGCTGCTCAGGTGAACACCATTCAATCCGGTTATGTTGCCACTTCCGGTGCAACACTGGTTGAATTTGCCACTCCGGATGAAACCACCGCGGCCGTGCGCAACGGAGAGGCCGATGCTGTTTTTGCCGACAAAGCTTTCCTTAAGAAAATCGTAGCTGAAAGCAATGGCGAGCTGGTGTTCGTTGGTGAAGACATCGTTCTTGGTAAAGGTGTTGGTCTTGGTATTCGTGAAAGTGATGGCGAGCTAAAGGCCAAATTTAACGCAGCGATCGCCACAATGAAAAAAGACGGTTCACTTAATGCCTTGATAGCCAAATGGTTTGACGGCATGAAGGGACCTTATTGATCCGGACAATGTTAAGGGGCCCCCAAATTGGCGGGCCCTTTTTCTTAACCAACAATGTGCTCTGACCCCTCCCTGCTTGAAGGTTGGCAATGGCTTTTATGCTATTTGTCTACCCCGAAACATCAGCAGTTTTACGCCAGCTTTCTGGTAGTATTTAGCGTGCTTATCGTCACGGCGCCTGTGACAATGATATTGGGGTTTTCAGGGGCGCTGGCCAGACGCTCTTCGTTTTTCCCCCTTCGCTGGTTTGGTCTTATTTATACCAGCATGGTTCGCGGCATTCCTGAAATCATCTTCTTTCTATTCGTTCCCATCGCTCTCGACCAGATGGTCGAATTTGTGCGCCACCGGATTAAATGTCCGGAAATCACCGACCCTATCTACCAAGGCGCTGATTTTGTTGTTTGTACGGCGGCAAAAATGCCCTTGGGGAGTTCACCGATCTGGGCCCACGACCTCTGGGGTTTTACGTTGGCGGTGATTGCATTTTCTATTGTATTTGGTGCTTTTGTTGCCAACACACTGCATGGTGCACTGAATGCTGTCCCCAAAGGCCAATTGGAAACCGCCCGGGCCTTCGGCATGAGCGAGCGTCAGGTTTTTCGCCGTATTCACCTCCCGCAAATGTGGACCTACGCCCTTCCGGGACTTTCCAATTTATGGATGATTCTGGTTAAAGCTACGCCATTGCTCTTCTTGTTGGGCATTGAAGACATTGTCTATTGGGCAAGGGAACTTGGGGGTGCAAAAACCAGTTATTTTGAATATCCACATCCGGATTGGCGTTTATGGTATTTTCTGGCACTGCTGGTATTTTATCTGAGTTTAACCAGGCTAAGCGAGGGAGTGTTTAAGGCGCTCACCGCCCGTGTTTCACGGGGACAATCGACTATAGGTCAGGAGGNTTCTTCATGAGCTGCACCCAGACCCTTACAGATTACGCTTTTCGCTCAATAGGNTTTGGCGTACGCGCCTTGCCGAAAACGGACATCACGATTTGTGATCAATTTGTGTTAATNGGCAGCGGCATGTTGTGGAATATCTATTTAGCAATCATTGCNGTNTTTTTTGGTTTCCTGTTTGCCACCGCTTTGGCGGTTGGNCGCATAAGTGAAAATATCTGGCTACGAAANCCTGCTAACTGGTTTGTNTTTTTGTTTCGTGGCACGCCGCTATTTATACAATTCTTTTTTGCCTATGAATTATTTGCCCAATTGCCCCGTGCCGGTATTGAAATTCCGCTGGGATTTACAACCATCACGCTCGCGACAAGCTGGTTGACCAAAGCATGGCTTGGGGCTTTGATTGTTCTATTTCTAAATACCTCGGCTTATTCAGCAGAAATTTTTTATGGGGCGCTGCGAGCGGTTCCAAAGGGAGAAATTGAAGCGGCAAGGGCCTTTGGTATGAGCGGATTTTCGCTCTTTCGACGCATTACCTGGCCAACCCTTTTGCGGCTGGCATGGCCCTCTTATACCAATGANGCGATCTTTTTATTCCAATCAACNACACTGGTGTTCTTCTCAGGCTTTCCCGCCTGGCAGCAAAAGGGTGATGCACTCTATTATGCCAATTATTTTGCAGAAAAAACCTATAACCCGTTCATTCCCTACCCGATTGCTGCGCTCTATTTTATNAGCTTCACCATCCTGATTATTGCCTTTTTTGGCGCNATCAACTCCCGCCTGNACCGACATATCGATCCTAGCGAGCGGCAGAAAATCAAATATCGGCCGCAATTGATTAGGTAGACAACCTTAGCTGGCTAANTTTTTATTCGCTNAGCGCNGTATCAATCGCNGANATTATTTTGTCGGCTTCGGATTCACTTATTATCAAGGGCGGTGAAAGCAGAATATTATGGCCGGAAACACGGACCATCACACCTTCGGAATAGACTTTACTGGCAATCGCACCCATGGCTTTTTTAGCAAGCGGGGTTTTTGTTTCACGATCTGACACAAATTCAATGGCTGTCATCAAGCCGTGACCACCACGAACATTGCCAATGACTTCATGTTTTTCCATTAAGCCTTGAAAGCCTTTGAAAAGCTGGGTTCCGCGTACAGCGGCGTTATCTTTCACATTGAGCCGTTTGGTCTCAGTCAAACAAGCGATGGCAGCGGCAGCTCCCACCGGATGGCCTGAATAAGTGTAGCCATGGCCAATATTGGCCTCACCCGTTTTATCGTTTTCAAACACATCTGCCACTTCCTGAGACAACATCACAGCACCAAAGGGGAAATAGCCATTGGTGATGGCCTTGGCGGTACACATAAGATCAGGCTGAACACCCCAATGNCGTGAACCGGACCAATCGCCCGTGCGGCCAAAGGCTGTAATTACCTCATCAGCGATCAACAAAATTCCGTTGCGNCTNCAAATTTCTCTGACCTGNGGCATNAAGCTTTCATGCGGCACAATAATGCCACCAGCACCCAAAACAGGCTCCATNATCAAAGCGGCAATGGTCGCTGCGCCCTGAAAGGCAATCTCGTCTTCCAATGCCTGGATGCACAAAGTCGCCAATCGTTTAGGATCACTCTCATTGAATGGATTTCGATAGGCATAAGGCGAAGGAATNTGGAAACAACCGGGCAAAAGCGGCTCATAGGGCGTGCGGAAGCGGTTGTTACCGTTCACCGATGCGCCGCCCATATGGGTGCCATGATACCCTTTTTTCAGGGAGAGGAATTTGGTGCGNCCCATTTCNCCACGNACTTTATGATANTGCCGAGCGAGNCGCAGAGCCGTTTCGACCGAGTCTGATCCACCTGAAGTAAAGAAGGAACGCGTCATTCCGTCTTCTTCAAACCATTCGCGCAACATATAAGAAAGTTCNATCACCGCNTCATTGGANGTGCCTGCNAAGGTCGAATAATAAGGNANGTCCTGCAATTGATCGGCAATCGCCTGTTTCACCGGATCNCAGGAATANCCAAGATTGACGTTCCACAAGCCNCCNACACCATCGATGGTTTCATGGCCATCGATATCGGTAATACGAACGCCTTTTGCACCGACAATAATTTTGGGCGCATTTTCGCGCAAATCACCAGGATGCCCCATGGGATGCCACATATGTTTGGCGTTATTCTCTTTGAGAAAATTATTGTCGTGCAAATTCATAAACCTAATCCTTGATGTTAAGCAGACTGAGTGCCTCGGCGTAGCTTGCGCGGGGATCTTTTACGTCAAAATGAACAGTTTTCATGCCAAAATCCAGCCCACCTTGAATATTCTTCATCTGATCATCTACAAAGACGCAGGTTTCTGCGGTCACCTGAAGATCATCAGTTATAAATTGATAGGCTTTTGGATCTGGTTTGAGAACTTTTGTGTAGGTTGCATCGATTATCAGGTCGAAATCCTGCAAAAAAGGAAGCTTGGGACGAAAATCCTTGCCGTAAAACAAATCAAGCTCATTGGATAAGATAGCCAGCTTACATCCGGCTTGCTTAGCCGACTTAATTGCGGCCAATGCTTCCGGACGAATAATCTCCATCGGATTTGTT
>JAESSK010000292.1 GCA_016764155.1 Rhizobiaceae bacterium | reverse complement strand
TCAGGGTTGTTACGTTGGCGGATCGGGTTTCATCGTCGATGGCGGAAATTTCACCAAAGAAATCGCCGTCCTTCATCTCGCCAAGGATAACTTCCTTGCCTATCGCGATGCGGTTGATGATGCGAACGCGGCCGGAAATGACACAGCGAACGTCTTTGGTTTCATCATCTTCATCGATGACCAGTTCGTTTTCGCCGTATTCTTTCCAGATGCACGATTTGCCGTATTGTTCGCCGAGCCTTTCTTCCAATCCGGAAAAAAGTGGTATGTCGCAAAGTGTTTCCATAGTTTTATGGTCCCCAAGTGTGCTTTCCAAACACTCAAAATCTTATTCTGCCAAAATATAATGAGGCTAGATTATTGGAAGTTAGGCGGAATTGTCATCGTAGTAAAGCACGCAAAAAAAATGCAGCGGATACACCGTAATGGAAGCTTAGAAATCGCGATTAACCTATTTTTCTGCGCCGGTTAAAAAACCAGCTCCCACCAATGCTTCAGCCTTGGCATAGTCATCTTTGTTGGAAAGATCATAGATATCCAAATAGCCCTTTTTAAGCTCGTTGCTCAATTTGAATAATGTCTGGCTATAGGCGACCATTTCCTCGGCACTTTTAATCTTTGGCCCTTCTCTCGGGCTGACATTCATTGCTTCTGCAATGGCCTGTTTATTCTCATCGGTAGGGATGAACATTACAACTTGGCTTCGCCCTGTTGGCGATTTTTCTAACCACACAGTATTATAATAATTGTCTTCATAGCTCGTACCAGAGCCCAAAAGCATCCAGCCTATGTGGTATCCTTTGGGCAGGCCCGGCAATTTATAGAGGGCCATTGGATCGGGTTTGTTTGAACTTCCCTTTTCAGAAACCAGATACATGCCCTTATCATAAACAAGCCTGTAGAATTCATCCTTCCCCTTATCTTCAAGGTGGAGCAGGGCATGCGCCGGTAGCAATTGGACGCTTTCTCCCAGAGACAAAGGCTCCTCGGTGGCAACGCAGGCGCTGAGGGTTAAAACTATCAGGCCTGCGAAAACAGCGCGTAACGCTCGTTTAATCATTTATCCGATTCCTATTTGAGGCCTCAAGCCTAACCAAACAGTGTGGCGAAATATGGCGGTGTGGGATTCTATATCCGAGTGCTGATGGCTGCAGTAATGGTTTCACCAATAATTTGGCATTGTCGGCAAACGTGCGGCCATGCATGATAATGGCTGGGGCTGCTATGTGGATGGTTGAGTGTATTTATCTTTGATAAACTATCCGATTAAGCAAAAGGGATGGAATTTTAATGACGTTGGCACACTATTTTGTAACGGATATTGAAGCAGATGGCCTCGACCCGGCCAAGAACTCAATGCTGAGTTTTGCCTGTGTTGTTGTGCGTGAAGACGGGCAATTTGTTGGCGAGTTTGAAACGGTTATGGAGCCGCGTCCTGATAAGCAGGCGGATAGTCGAACTATGGCTTGGTGGAAGACACAGCCGGATGCCTGGTTGGCTGCGACCAGTGACGCTAAGCCGCCCGAACAGGAAATGCGAAGATTTGTAGATTGGGTCGAAAGTTTTAACGGAAAGCGTTCTTTTGCGGCGCGTCCCGTTGCTTTTGATGGTAGTTGGATTGATCGATATTTGAAGGACTTTGCGGATAGTTATCTGCTTGATACTTCCTATTGGGGACGAAATATCTTTACAGCCGGTGCGCTGGATATCGGTACCTATATTATAGGTATTTTTAATCATAGCGAACCACATGGCGATGTTGTAATTCCTCAGGCTTGGCTTGGCGAACATGAGCACACGCATCGGGCAATTGATGATGCGAGGGGGTATGCGACATTACTGAGCAAGCTGCTGGTTATTGCTCGCAAGAACCCCTTGAACCCTGATGATTTTTTGGATGACAATTAAAATTTCGAGAGTTTTCAATATCAGCAGCTTCAATTGCCTCAGTGGCAGCGCTGATTTTTTCATCGTCCCAATCCCACCAGCATATCCGGTTTAGTTCTGCTATTTGATCATCGGAAAAACGCATACGGATTACTTTTGCGGAATTGCCTGCGATGATGGCATAGTCCGGTATGGTGCCATTGACCACTGATCTTGCGCCGACGATGACGCCATTTCCGAGCTTCGCGCCGGGCATCAGCATTGCTTCGCGTCCTATCCAACAATCATTACCGATGATCGTATCTTTGCCGCGTGGGAGTGTCGCGCGATAGGTTGCGAAACGGGCAGGATCGTAGATGGCAAAAGGGTAGGTTGATATGCCGTCCATGGGGTGATTTGCGGTTGCGGTGACAAATTGAACCCCGTAGGCAATTTGGCAGAATTTGCCGATTTTCAGTTTCTCCGGTGCGCCGGGGAAGTGATATGGCGCAAGACGTGCTGCGTAATCTTCCGGCTAGTCTGCATCGTTATAATAGGTGAAGTCACCGATTTCGATGTTGGGATGGTTGATTACCTGATTGAGAAAGACGGTGGCCTTGTCGTGGCTGCCATCAGGAAAAACCAAAGGGTTGCGGGTGTTGGGGTCAGGAAGTGTCATGTCTTGCTTCTTTTTTCTGATGGCCGGGTTTCTGATCTCTGGGTTGCCGGAGTTTGGAAAACCGGTGCCGAGAGGCGCATTACGTGGTGTCTCAAATCTGCTGGCCACCTGCGTATTAGATCGCGAAACTGGACTTCGTCGCCGCGATATAATGCTCGTGCAGCGTTTTCGTAATTTATCTCATCGCCCAGCATTGCTATCATAAAGCGATCCGTTTTGGCCTTTGCCTGACGTGCCAATTCTTCGTGACTATTTAACTTTATGGCTGTTTCTACCAGTTTGCGCAGGGTCGCTGAAGCGCTGCTTTCTTGTTGGTTCAACCATTCCCAGTGGCGCGGTAAAAGAGTTACTTCTTTTGATACGACACCGAGATTTGGGCGNCCTGCTTTCGCATGTTTGTTCTTTTGATGCTTTGGCTCTGCTGGCTTGTAGCGTGCAATTATATCTTCATAACTGCNGCTCAAATCGAGGTCTATGAANGCNCCGCTTTGATCATCAAAGCAAAGGAATTCGCTTTCCCGATCAACCTTCATAGCNGCTTTAAGGGCAATGGCAACTTCCCATGTCTGACCGGTTGTCAGCATGTGNTCATTTTGGAAGGCGGTGAGGGTGCGTTGTTTNTGTTTGGNTTTTTTCATNAANATAGATTTAACCCGGGTAAAATAGTATGTCAATATTACCCGGGTATAATNTATNTTNNGTGGNAGNTNTTGCNAATTGAATTGGTTTTGCCACATGATAAAAATTCAATTCTACTGACGGTTTTTGTCAGGTGATGGGGATAGTGTGTGNCATGGTNTTTAGAATAAANAATCGCGATGGGCGCAGGCTTTGGNTGCANTCTCAAGGGCTTGGATCGGCNCCGGTTGGGGCNTTGGATGTGTTGGCAATCATCAAGGATTTGGGCTTTGTTCANCTCGATACCATTCGCAATGTATCGCGGGCGCATGATCATATTTTATGGTCCCGTAACCAGAATTACCGCGAACCGATGCTCGACAAATTGCTNGGNAAAGAGCGTCTTGTGTTTGAGCATTTTACCCATGANGCCTCNGTTCTGCCGATGGAATTTTACCCCATGTGGAAGCGACANTTCAGGCGAATGAAAGAGCGTATCGATCAAAGGAATTATTTTTCGAGCATGCCAGACGAGAAAGGCCGTGAGGCAATTAAAACTCGTATTGGCAAAGAAGGGCCACTTTCGACCAAGGATTTTGACACCAAGGTGACAGGTGAAANGAAGATGTGGTCGCGGCCACCTCATAAACTTGCGCTGGATTATATGTGGTATGCGGGGGAACTTTCCACNTCGCANCGNAAGGATTTCAGGAAGTTCTACGGGCTGTCGCANGATGTAATTCCNGATGAATTGNGGACNNGNGNTTNTTCCGATCAGCATCAGATTGACTGGTTGTGCAATGGCGCGCTGGATCGTTTGGCTTTTGGTACGTTGGGAGATATTCGNCGCTTTTGGGACGCAACCGAAGTNGCAGAAGTCAAAGCCTGGGCGGAAAAAGCTNCCAACGATATGGTGCCAATTGAATTTCAGGCCAAGGATGGCTGTTGGATTGAGGCCTTTGCTCCNGCTGATATNGAGCAGCGTNTTGATGATATGGGAGANCCTACAAATCGCATGAGAATTCTAAATCCGTTTGANCCNGCNATTCGNGANCGAACACGGCTGACGCGGCTTTTCGGGTTTGANTACAGGATCGAGATTTTTGTTCCAGCCGCCAANCGCATATGGGGTTATTANGTATATCCGCTGCTTGAGGGGGATCGGTTTGTTGGGCGAATTGAAGTGAAAGCCGACCGCAAGGCNGGCGTTCTCGATGTTATCGGATTTTGGCCGGAGCCGGGTGTGAAATGGACGAGCAAGCGCTGGGAGAGGTTAGACGCTGAACTTANNCGCCTCACGCGTCTTGTGGGGGCAAGCGATGTTATTTGGGCCGATGATGCCGGGCGGTTAAGTAGCTGATTTNTNTAAATTAATAGACATTCTAGGCAGNGNNCGNCCNGGAATAACCTCNGATGGGGTTTCGCCGATGGTTTTAAATCCCATGGCTTCGTAAAANGGAACGGCATANGGATCAGCATCNAGCATTAGCGTNGTAATATTTTGTTGGGCTGCGCGTTCGAGCATTTTTGCCCATAACAGGCGTCCAACGCCTTTTCTTTGCCAGTTTGGGTCGATGAAAAAAGCGTTGATTTCNGCTGCGTTTTTATCGGAATTACANGGTGTGAGGCAGGCGCAACCGCAAATAACGCCTGAATCCGCCACCCAATACTCGCCTTTTTCCATACGTTCAACTGTNACNGNTAACTCTTCCCGGCATAGATCCATGAAGGCTTCATCATAACCGTTGGAGCGCTTNGAACGCATGGATAAATCGGTCAAAACNGCTGTTTCATTNGGNTTTGCNAGGCGAATTTGAAATTTCATGNGGGAATTATGANTGATTNTAGNGTTTTTCGTCAAGNAGGAATTGCTGTGTAAAACACGATTTATTTNGGTTTTATAAAAGTAAAATTAACCATGAANTCGACAAATATCTCAAACATCTGAATATAAACGGATTTTGTGAATTGTTTACGGTTTAGATACGACTGTCTTCTATGTTCCGCATACCCGTGTAGTTGGGATGTAGGATGAACTTTAGATCTGATCATGTTGAGACGCTAACAGATAAGCAGCTGCCGCTGAGTATCTACGATTCTGTTGTGAAGTCTCTTTTTGCTGACCGAGTTTCNCTGATGATCGGTATGGTGTCGATGGCGCTTGCGCCGATCGTGCTTTATCTGAAAACGAATGATCCCAACCAGTTATGGTTTGCAACCCTGTTTGCCGTTATCAGTATCCTGCGTATGTCGGTGACNTTCAGATTCTTGAAAAACGTCAATAAATTCCATAGCCGCAAGCAGCTCAAATACTGGGAAAACCGCTATGCGATCGTGGGTAATATATATATAGCCGCNGTGGGCGTCTGGGTGCTTTACGCATTTGGCGTATCAGATGATGCATTCGTACGATTGNTGTCGCTTTCTATGTTGCTTTGNTATNTGGTCGGTATCATNGGTCGAAATTTNGGCAGCGATAAAGTTGTNTGGCANCAGGTTCTGGTTGCGGCCACGCCGATTATGATCGCGCTGATGGCGTTCGGTTCTCTTTATAATACAATTTTGGCAGCATTCCTGTTTCCATTCTTTCTTTCCATCTGGGTGATATCNTCGCGTTTGCGCAAAATGTTGTTTGGTGCGGTGATCTCGGCCCACGAACAGCAAATCATCACAGNCCGTTTTAATATGGCGCTTAATCATATTGCCCAGGGTGTGGCGATGTTTGACCGGGAAGCGAATATTCTGGTTTCGAACAATCAGTTTGAAAAAATGATTGACCTTGAAGGCGCTGATCTGGTGGGAGCCAATTTGCGGAAATTGGAAAATACCAAGCAGGTCTGGTGCATTGAAAGTGGTCAGAAAACCAGCTTTATCGATGAAATTGATGCCTCTTTGACGGAGCGCACGAGCAAGCGCTTTTCTTACCGCTCCAATGCAGGGGAAACCATTGAGGTTGATTTTTACCCCATGCCAAAAGGCGGCGTGGTGTTTTTNCGCGATATTTCGGAGCAGGTGGCCTCGGAGCAGGAAATTCAAAACCTTGCCAGTTTTGATCCATTGACCAAACTTGCCAATCGACGGACCTTTATGCAGGCCATGTCGGAGTTGACCGATGTGAGGGGCGTTCAAAGCCCGGCTTCTATGTTCTTTATTGATCTGGATAAGTTCAAGGAAGTGAATGATACGCTTGGTCATGCAATTGGCGACGAAATGTTGACGATTATCGCTAACCGGTTGAATTTGGCGGTGCCGGAAAATGGTTTGCTTTGCCGGTTTGGCGGGGATGAATTTGTAATGGTGGTGCCTGATCTGGTTGATCGGGAAGAAAGTGCCGCCTTCGCCGAAAGGCTGATACGCGAAATTTCAAAACCGTTGAACATTGATACTCACGATATTCGTTCGGGAGCAACGATCGGAATTTCCGTCGCTCCGGAAAATGGTCAAAATGCGGACCAGCTATTGAAAGCTGCCGATGTGGCACTTTATGCAGCGAAAGCTACTGGTCGCGGTTCTCATTCTTTCTATACGGACAATCTTGGTGAGCGCATTAGAGAGCGCCGCCAACTTGAAACGGATTTGCGCGCGGCGGTGGAGAGTGAAAGTCTAATCCTTTATTTCCAACCGTTGATCAATGTGAAGCAGGCAAAAATCACCACTTGCGAAGCGCTTTTGCGCTGGGATCACCCTGAAAAAGGGATGATTTCGCCGGTAGTGTTTATTCCGATTGCTGAAGAGATTGGCATTATCTCTCAATTGGGAGAGTTTGTGCTGAGAGAAGCAACCAAGGCCTGCATGACATGGCCCGAGGATGTGCATGTGGCGGTCAATATCTCGTCTCTGCAATTCCAGCAGTCCGATGTTCATGCCGCGGTGAAAAATGCCCTTGAAGAAAGCGGACTTGATCCTTCGCGCCTCGATGCGGAAGTGACAGAATCTGCGATGCTGGATGATATCGATGAAACCAGCAAAACGCTTGGCCGATTGAAAAAGCTGGGCGTGAAGATTTCACTCGATGATTTTGGCACGGGCTTTTCAAGCCTTTCCTATCTTCATACTCTGCCACTGGACAAAGTGAAAATTGACCGATCCTTCATTAGCGGCATCGTTGACGATGAACGCTCTCTGACCCTTTTATCGGGGATTACCGACCTTACTAATAGTCTTGGTTTGAAAATCGTGGTTGAGGGTATTGAGACAGAAGAACAATCTACATTGCTGTGCAGCAACGTGCGGGTAGATGAAATGCAGGGCTTCTTATTCTCGCGCCCACTTCCTACCAAGGATATTTACACTTTGTTGAACTCTGACAAATTGTGGAACATCGGCGAAAATGAAGCTGATGAAGCCCCTCGCGCCGCGCAGACCAAACGGGCCGTCGCCTAAACCCTTACCCGGACCCAATTTGAACGTGGAGCATTGCATTCTAATCCAATTTTTTGGCCTGAATGCGTCCATTAACCTTAATAAAGTGTAAATAAATAATACCTTTACAGATGATTAATATTTGTTAACCTTAAATCCATGGGTCAAATATCTGACGTAAGGGGCAACTTATGTTTTTAGATGCAGCTGGGCAAAACTTCGCTCATAAGCTTTTAGAGTATCGACAGGAGACGGACTATAAGGTCGCGGATTCTCCTGAGGAGCGCATGGCTGTGTATCGCCTACGCTACGATGCTTATATGCGCGAAGAAACAATTGATAGAAATTCAGCACGTGTTTTCCACGATGCTTATGATGATTTCAATAATTGCTGGATATTCTCAATATCCATTGACGGGCGGATGATTAGTTCCATTCGTCTGCATGTGATCTCGCAAGAGTTTCGCAAGGGGCCAGCGTTGGATGTGTTTCCAGATATTGTCGGGCCGATGATCGACGAGGGTAAAGTGTTGATCGATCCGACACGGTTTGTGGCAGATGAACAGGCCATGATACGTTATCCAGAATTGCCATACCTCACATTGCGGGCCGCGTGTATGGCGTCTGAATTTTTCGATGCTGATTATTGTTTAGCAACGGTACGTCGGGAGCATGCTGCATTTTATCGTAGGGTGTTTCGCTCGACCTTTATGTGCGACCCCCGGCCTTATCCGGGTTTGAAAAAACCCATATGCCTGTTGCGTGCAGATGTTTCTAATATTCGCGACAAGCTGATGACACGTTATCCAATATTTGAATCCAGCTTTACCGAGCGTCGGATGATATTTGAACAACGCGATATGCTTCAGGCGATGAATGGTTCGTCGATTGTTGGGCCAGTATTGGGCGACAATCTGGCCAGATCTTTTATGGACGGCACTTTGTCTCATAAACTTAATTCTTGATCGCCTTTGGTGCTCACTAATTAAGAATTTATTCTCTCGGGGTTTACCATCCCTACCTGTCGGGCAATTATGGGCGCGGCGCAATTGCTGGCCCGATTGGGTGGGGTGGTAGCTATGTCGAGATGANAGCAGGGGAAGTTGTTCCTCGTGCTTTTTCTATTTTGTCAGCAATAGCTTTTCCAAACCATGAAAATGGAAGCGGTCTGCGTAAACAGGCTTTCCTGCCAATTGTAGATTTGGCAATCGCTCAAATAACACGTCTATAGCGATCTGCATTTCCAGTCTTGCCAAAGGTGCGCCGACACAGAAATGTATTCCGGCGCCAAACCCCACATGACCAACGCCACCGCGTTCGAAATCTATTTTNGTTGGGTTTTNATATTTTTGCCCGTCATGNTTGGCGGCACCCAAAAGCAGGCCGATTGTCTGGCCTTTNTTTAGANTAACCCCAGCCAATTCTGTATCTTCCAGCACGTAGCGGGTGAACATATGAAGCGGTGAATCGTAACGCATCAACTCGTCCACATTGCGGAATTTGTCTGCATATTTACCAAACTCTTGGCGTGTCTCCGGGCCTGCTTGCAACAAGGCTTTCACGCCATTTCCAATTGCGTGTACTGTTGCTTCATGGCCTGCATTGAGCAGCAAAATGCAGGTGGTAATCAGCTCTTCTTCGCTTAAATGCTGGCCATCTTCGCGGGCAGCAATCAGCAAGCTGATGAGATCATCGGCCGGTTGATCACGACGTTTCTCGATGTAACTGCGCATAAATTCGGAAAATTCATCGGTAGCGGTGACCGCAGCATTTTCAATTTCTCGACTGCGGTTAAACTGGTACATGGCAACCATATTATGGGACCAGATCAGCAATTGATCGCTCATTTCTTCCGGAATGCCGAGCAATCTGGAGATAACAATGACCGGTATTTTTTCGGCGTAAAGCGATAGCAGATCAAAACTACCATTATCTGGAAAACCATCGATTAGCTGGTGGGCCAAAATTTCGATTTCAGGGCGCAATTTTTCGATATGGCGCGACAAAAAAGCGCGATTTATCAATTTTCGCAGGCGCGTGTGGGCTGGTGGCTCAAGTTCCAGCAGCGAATGGGCTTCAAAATCATAAAACGGTTTAACGTGAGGCGCAATTTCCGGCAGACCGACTTCTTCACGGGTCAGGGGCGCGGAAAAATCGCGACCAAATTTTCGTTCCCTCAAAGCCAGATTAACCGGCTCGTATTGGGTGAAGCAGGTCATCTTATATTCTTCCCAGTAGATTGCCGGCCCAATGGCCTGCATTTCTTTATAAACTGGATAGGGATTGTTGAAAAATTCAGGATTGCCAGGATTGATGGAGAATTTCATATGCTAAAATGCACGATGGGTGATCAGCGTATAAGTGCCTTTGATCAAAGGTTGATCGACCACTAATTCTGCGATTTTACGCCCGATGTCAGTCTCGTCGTCGACGTAGATTTTGGCCATTAGATCATATTCGCCGGAAATTGAATATATTTCCGAGGCGACTTCCATATCAGCCAAAATGGCAGCCAAATCATAGGCTTTGCCCACTTCGGTTTTAATCATCAGAAAAATCGGTTTCATGGTTCACCTTTTTGAAAAAACTCATTACCAATGAATAACGCGGAGAGAAACTTCCGGCAAGACACTGATTTGGGCCATGGCCCGGCGTTGGAGAATTTTATGAGTAGCAAAGCACCAAAACTTGAAGCAAAGAGCCTGCCATCATTGGGATCGTTTAATTGGGAAGACCCGTTTTTGCTGGAAGACCAGTTGAGCGAGGAAGAGCGCATGATCCGCGATTCAGCGCAGGCCTATGCGCAAGGGAAGTTAATGCCCCGGGTGAAAGATGCCTATCTGAATGAAACAGCGGCACCTGAAATTTTTGCGGAGATGGGCGAAATGGGCCTGCTTGGTTCTACCATCCCAGAACAATATGGCGGCATTGGTGCTGGTTATGTGGCTTACGGGCTGGTGGCGCGTGAAGTGGAGCGGGTTGATAGTGGCTATCGTTCGATGATGAGCGTTCAATCGTCCTTGGTGATGTATCCGATCTATGCCTATGGCAGCGAAGAGCAGCGGATGAAATATCTTCCGAAACTGGCTTCCGGCGAGTGGATTGGCTGTTTTGGTCTGACGGAACCTGATGCGGGTTCTGATCCCGGCAGTATGAAAACAACGGCGACAAAAGTGCAGGGCGGCTATGTGCTTAACGGTACGAAAACGTGGATTTCCAATTCGCCTTTTGCCGATGTTTTCGTGGTTTGGGCAAAATCTGATGCCCATGAAGGTAAGATACGCGGATTTGTGCTGGAAAAGGGCATGAAGGGATTAAGTGCGCCGAAAATTAGCGGCAAACTTTCTTTGCGCGCGTCGACCACCGGCGAAATTGTTCTCGAGGGTGTCGAGATCGGGGAAGAGCATTTATTGCCGAATGTCTCCGGTTTAAAAGGCCCGTTTGGCTGTCTCAACCGGGCACGTTACGGTATTTCCTGGGGTGTGATGGGGGCGGCAGAAGATTGCTGGCACCGCTCGCGCCAATATGGTCTGGACCGCAAACAATTCAATAAACCCCTTGCTGGAATGCAGCTTTACCAAAAGAAACTGGCCGATATGCAAACGGAAATTGCGCTCGGACTGCAAGCCTCCTTGCGCGTTGGTCGATTGATGGATGAAGCAAAAGCTGCGCCTGAAATGATTTCTATCATTAAGCGTAATAATTGTGGCAAGGCGCTCGATATTGCCCGTATGGCCCGCGATATGCATGGCGGCAACGGTATTTCGATCGAATATCATGTGATGCGACACGCGCAAAATCTGGAAACGGTGAATACCTACGAAGGGGCTCATGATGTGCATGCGCTCATCCTGGGTCGGGCACAAACCGGCATTCAGGCATTCTTTTAAAAGCGGTGTTTTGAATGAGCATTTTCGGGCGGTATAAAAGCTGGGTTGCGCTTATCGTTCTCGGCATTTTTTGGGGCGCGACCATCCCGCTTTCAAAAATTGCGGTTTCTACCGGACATCATCCTTTTGGGGTGATTTTCTGGCAGTTCGTTGTGGCCATTATTATCCTTGGTGCGTTGGCTTTGGTGCTTCGGCTGAAGATTTTGATTAGTCGGCAAAGATTGATTTTTTATACCATTATCGCCCTGGTGGGGACGTTGGTGCCAAATGGATTTTCCTATCTGGCGGCTCCCCATTTGCCCACCGGGATATTGGGGATCATCATTGCAACCGTGCCGATGTTTGCTTTGATGATCGCGTTGATATTCCGTGTTGAAAAACTCTCGGCCGTTCGACTTGTCGGGGTGGTATTGGGGATGCTCGCGGTCACTCTTCTGGTGGCGCCGGAAGCCAGTCTGCCCAAACCTGGCCAAGTGGTATTTGCTTTGCTGGCGCTGGTTGCGCCGTTTTTCTACGGAATTGAGACCAATTATCTGGCCACTCAAACACCAAAGAAATCTGAACCGATCACCACATTGCTGATGGCCTCTATAATCGGGCTTTTCATTTCCGGCCTATTGGTGGTGGTGTTTGATGCCGGGGTGGATTTGAGCGTGCCGTGGCAAGCAGCGGAATGGTCCTTGTTGCTGGCCTCTATTTTACATGCGCTCTCTTATGCTGGCTATATCTGGCTGGTGGGCATTGCCGGCTCGGTTTTTGCCAGCCAGATTGCCTATATTGTGACGATGTCGGCGGTGTTTATCGGGGTATTATTCATGGGCGATAGCCATGCCAATGAGGTGTGGATAGCGCTGGGCGTGATGATTGCAGGCGTCGCTTTGGTGCAACCTAAAATCGCTGATTAGCCGTGTTCCACCAAAAACCGATGAAAGCCATCGGCCTCGATGGTTTCAAGCAAGGTATGCTTATCCTCATTGCAAAATGCCGGAACGTCGATCACCGCCAGTGGGTCTGTGGTTTCCAGCCAGATGCGGTTTCCCTGTTCAAGTGAACGCATGGCCTTTTTTGCTTTTAATACGGGTAGGGGACATTTAAGACCGCGCAGGTCCAGTATCGGGATAGTGTTGGTCAATCTATTGCTCCGGATCGCACTTGGTTGTTACCACGATAACGCATAAAGTACTCCTAAAGTGAAGATGCAACCCAGTCGGAAAGATAATTTTCATGAAAAATGCTCAAACGGTGCTCGAATTTTGGCGCGAAATTGGACCTAAGGGGTGGTGGAAAAAAGACGCTGCCATTGATAAGCGAATTATCGATGAGTTTGGTGAATTACACGCCCAAGCGGTTGCTGGTGAGCTATCTGACTGGGAGAAAAACGCCGATGATTGTTTAGCGTTGGTGCTGATACTGGATCAGTTTTCACGCAATATGTTTCGTGGTGATCCGGCTACCTTTGCTCAGGATGCACAATGCTTGGCTATCGCCAAGGCAGCCATTGCTAAGGGGTGTGATAAAGAGGCTGATGACAATCTCGCCACCTTCTTTTATCTGCCATTAATGCATTCGGAGGCACTTGAACACCAAGAAGAGTGTGTGCGGATTTTTGAAACCATGGACATTCCTGAAAATCTTAAAGCAGCCATCGAACATCATGATATTATCAAGCAATTCGGGCGGTTTCCGCACCGAAATGAGGTGCTTGGGCGCGATACAACTCATGAGGAACAGGCTTTTCTCGATAAGGGTGGGTTTAAGGGTTAACCATAAACCCTGAAATTGACGCATTTATCCCTTCAAACCGGCTAGTTCAAACGGTTTGTTAAACGGCATGTTGTAATTTGTCGCGACATTAAGGGACCAATTCGTTGCGTATCAATCTATCCCACTCCATCGGTTCAAAGCTGCCGGATAAACTTGCTCACCATGCACAGCCATGGCTGGAGCAGGCCGATATGATTTTGAACGGCACGGATGATGATGCAGTATCAAAGCGCATGGCGCTGCTGGTTTTTGCCATCCGTGTTTTCAGTGCGGCGATTGCGTTTCTCTCCCAGGTTTTACTTGCGCGCTGGATGGGCGAATTCGAATTCGGAATATTTGTCGGCGTCTGGGTGGTGATCGTTATTCTCGGAACGGTTTCTTGTATCGGATTGCCTACCGCCGTATTGCGGTTCATTGGCAAGTACCGCGAATCCGGTGACGATGAATTATTGCGCGGTACGATTGTTGGCAGCGTTAGTTTTGCGTTTCTTCCCTCGACAGTGATCGCAATTTTGGGCGGTGTGTTTATCTATACTTTTCAGGATTCGATGACGGACTATTACGTAGTGCCAATCGTTCTATCTGTTATTTGTTTGCCAATGCTGGCGTTGCAGGAAGTGCAGGATGGGGTATGTCGGGCTTTTGACTGGCCCGGTACAGCGCTGGTTCCGACCTTTGTCATTCGCCCGATCATGATTTTGACCTTTATGCTGGTTGCCTTGGCAATTGGTTTTCAACCCAGTGCGGTGACCGCGATGGGAGTAACGATCATTGCCACTTATATCGCCAGTACGGGTCAGTTTATGGCGCTAGTTTCAAAGCTCAAGGGTGCTATTCCCAAGGGACCGATGCAGTTCAAAATGAAAGAATGGGCGCTGGTTGCCTTGCCGATTTTTCTGATTGAGGGTTTTTATGTATTATTGACCTCGGTGGATATTTTGTTCGTCAGTGCGTTAATGCGGCCCGAAGATGTGGCGGTTTACTTCGCTGCGGTGAAAACTCTGGCGCTGGTTCATTTTGTCTATTTCGCGGTGCGTGCGGCTACGGCTCACAGGTTTTCGGCCTATCTGGAATCTGGCGATCGCGGGCGTTATGAAGCCTATATTGCACAAACCGTTCGCTGGATATTC
>JAESSK010000291.1 GCA_016764155.1 Rhizobiaceae bacterium | reverse complement strand
TCGAGCTTCACCAGATTGGCGTAAAGCGGCAGGATCATGAAGGGCAGATAGGTGTAAACAATGCCCACATAAACGCCGAAGTCTGTCTGCATCATGACAATGGGATCGTCGATGACACCGAGCCAAATCAGGAAATTATTGATCAGACCATTGCCCTTGAGAAAGCCAATCCACGCGTAAACGCGCAGCAGGAACGACGTCCAGAACGGCAAGATCACCAGCATCAGCAGAATGTTTCTGATCTTGTCATCCGAACGTGCAATGAAATAGGCCATGGGGTAGCCAATTAACAGCGCAAATACTGTCGAGAAAAACGCAATTTTGATCGATGACAGATAGGCAAACAGATAAAGGCTATCCTCCCAAAGATACTGGAAATTGCCAAAATTCAACGTCAGGAATAGTCGCCCTTCTTCCCATGTTATCAGCGGAGTATAGGGCGGGCGGGCAATCGCCGCCTCGGAAAATGCAATTTTTAAAACCACCAAAAACGGTGCCAGAAAGAAGATCAGCAGCCAGATCGAAGGAACGGCAATCACCAGCCAGCGGCCCCAGCGGCCATTCAGGCCAAGCTTTGCTAGTTGGCGCGCCGTCCAGCCCTCTGGTGCAGCCGCGCTCATGAGATCAGCACCACCCCGGCTTTTTCATCCCACGAGATATAGACTTTGTCTTCCCATGTGATTTTATCTTCCTCGGTCCGCGTGCGATTGGCACGCGTAAGCCGCATGATTTTTCCGCTCTCAAGACGAATGCGATAGGTGGAAAGATTACCAAGATAGGCAATATCTTCCACGACACCCTTGATGATATTGGCTGAACCCTTCAGCTTCTTTTTGGAGATTTCCAGTTTTTCCGGGCGAATGGCAAACCAGAGTTTTTGGTTTGGCGAACAACTTACCCCGTGGGCGACAAATATTTCGCATCCAGCCTCATCCGATTGAATGCGTACAAAATCATCATCGTCCTCAATCACCCGGCCTTCAAACATATTCACAGAGCCGATAAAATCGGCCACAAACCGTGTGCTTGGATATTCGTAAATTTCTTCCGGCTCACCGACCTGCACAATCTTGCCCTGGTTCATTACGCCAATACGGGTAGCCAGCGTCATGGCTTCTTCNTGATCATGGGTNACNACGATGAAGGTAACGCCGAGGCTTTCCTGAATGTTCACCANTTCAAACTGGGTTTCTTCGCGNAGNTTNTTATCGAGCGCCCCCANCGGTTCATCCAGNANTAGAACNTTNGGGCGTTTGATCAGCGACCGCGCCAGCGCCACGCGCTGTTTTTGGCCGCCAGAAAGTTGGTTTGGTCGGCGTTTAGCCAGTTCGCTCATTTGCACCAGCGCCAGCATGTCGGCAACTTTTTCTTTGACTTCTGCTTTCGCTATCCCATCGCGCAACAGGCCATAGGCCACGTTTTTTTCCACGCTCATATGGGGAAANAGCGCATAGGATTGAAACATCATATTGGTCGGNCGGTCATAGGCGGGAACGCCAGCCATATCCTGGCCGTCAATTTCAATCGTACCGGCAGTGGGGTCTTCAAACCCCGCCAACATGCGCAGGAGGGTGGATTTGCCACTGCCAGATCCACCCAGAAGGCAGAACAACTCGCTCTTGTAGACATCAAGACTGACATCATCCACAGCGGTAATATCACCAAAAACCTTGGTGATATTCCGTATTTTTATGAACGGTACTTCATCCGAAGACCGCCACGGCTTTGCATCCGCTGCGAGTTGATCCTGCGCCATTTTTTAATGGCCGGTTTTTACCTTGGTCCAAAGCCTTGTTACATGACGGTCGGTTTTGGANCCGTATACCTGAGCTGGCCAAAGGTTCTTCACGGTATCTTCTGTTGGGAAGATGCCAGTATCGCCTTTGATTTCATCATCCACCAGTGCCATAGAAGCCGAATTGGCATTGGCATAGGCTACATAATTGGTGATATCGGCGGTGATTTGCGCGTCCATCACAAAGTTGATGAATTTGTGGGCAGCATCAGGGTTTGGTGCATCAACCGGAATGGCCATCATGTCGAACCATTGCAATGCGCCCTCTTTGGGAATGATATAGCTGATATCAACGCCGTTTTTAGCTTCGCTCGCNCGGGTCTGAGCCTGCACAATATCGCCGGACCAACCCACAGCNACNCANGTGTCGCCNTTGGCCAAATCGTTGATATATTGTGATGAATGGAAATAGCGCACGTGAGGACGNATTTTTTCAAGCAGTGCCGCACCCTTGGTGAGNTCNTCTTTGTTTGTTGAACGNGGATCAAGACCGAGATAATTCATCGCTGCCGGGATCATTTCNGTTGGCGCNTCAAGAACCGAAACNCCACAATCNGCAAGCTTAGAAATCACCGCTACATCAAAAATCAAATTCCATGAATCGAGCNCGAAGTCTGCACCGAGGCGTTCTTTGACTTTGCCGTTGTTAACGCCGATGCCGGTGGTGCCCCACATGTAAATGACCGCGTGTTTGTTATCTTCGTCATAGGCTGCAGCAGTTGCCATCAGCGCTGCATCCATGTTTTTCAAATTTGGAAGCTTTGATTTATCCAGTGGTTGGTAGGACCCAGCNGCAGCNTGTCTTTGCAGAAAATCGGAGGTCGGCACNACAAGGTCNTAGCCTGAACTACCAGCCAGCATTTTGGCTTCCAGCACTTCATTGCTGTCATANACNTCGTAATTGACGTCAATGCCCGTGGCTTTGGTGAATTTTTCAATGGTATCTTCGGCGATATAATCCGACCAATTATAAATGTTCAAAGTTTCAGCATTGGCCAGCGTGGTGCTCATGCTCAAGGCTAGAGCTGATAAGGCGAGGGTCCATTTTTTCATCAGTGTTCTCCGGTTCAGACGTGTTTTTGTTGTTGTTGCTACTTTAAGGGTGCATTTTACCCTGGTCCATGTCTTTTTTGGTCTCAGACCACATCGAGATAAGTCTCGATTTCGCGTTCCGTAATTTCCTCAAAAAACTTATCAAGTTCCTGCTGTTTNCAGGCNCGGAAATTTTCCATCATCAGCGGCGAGAATATTTCNGGNANAATTTGTGCNTTTTCAAAGGCCGATATGGCTTTTNGCCATGTGTTGGGAATGCGGTCATAGTCACCCAGATAGGCATTGCCGCTTTCTGGGTTGGCAGGCTTCAGGCTGTTTTCAATGCCGTAAAGGGCCGAGCCCAAAATGGCAGCAATCACCANATANGGGTTGATATCNGCACCGGANACCCGGTGTTCAATGCGTTTTGCCACAGNCGGTCCNCCGGGAATGCGAATGGCGGCGGTGCGGTTTTCATAGCCCCANCAAATGGCNGTGGGNGCATGGGATTCATNNGCAAAGCGACGATAGGAATTCATATGNGGTGCAAAAATCAGCGTGGATTCNCTCATTGCTGCCANNANNCCNCCNACAGCAAATTGCATCAAGTCAGAACCCTCAGCGGAACCGCTGTCGAAAATATTNTTNCCGTNCGCATCCAGCACGCTGAAATGCACGTGAAACCCATTNCCTGATTTATCCAGATACGGTTTGGCCATGAAGGTCGCNGCCATGCCNTGNTTGCGGGCNATNCCNTTGACCAGCCGTTTNAAATAAAGCGCNTCGTCTGCNGCTTTCATTGGGTCGTTGCCGTGNAGCAGATTNATCTCGAACTGCCCNGCGCCCCCTTCGGAAATCGCGGCATCNGCCGGAACATCNAGAGATTNACACGCNGNATANACCTCGTTGAAAAACGCCGANGTCAAATCAAGATCATCNATTGCCAGCACATTNTTGGCGTTNANCCGCTTGCCGGAAAGCGGCGCNNATGGCGGTTGCGGNGTGGNNTATTGAGGNTCAACCAGATAAAATTCNAGTTCGCTTGCNACCACGGGCGTCCAGCCGCGTTCAGCATAGCGCGCCACGACANTTTCCANCGCCCGNCNNGGGTCGCCTTCATANGGTCTGCCATCTTCCCAATTCATGGTGATTGGCAAAAATTCAGCCCCTTCNCCGAGCCATTCCTGCGCCATNAAACCNCGNCCGGTNGGCANGCAAAGCCCGTCACTNTCNCCNGTTTCCATCACCATTTTATTGCCGCTGAGATCATTGCCCCAAATATCCGGNGAGCAGGTAGAAAGNGNCATGCGAATGCCNCCNTCCAGCGCCTTTTGCCGTTGGTCCGGCGTNATGCGTTTGCCCCGCAANACCCCGTTTAAATCNCAAACACCNACNGTGAGATTGGCATTTTGGTCTGGCTTATTATTCAAATATTTATTCCTTGATTTCCCCCTATCATCACCACAATTTGGAGGATTAGCCAACTCCCAATTTAATCAGCGAAAAACCAAAGATTGCGCGACATGGGGGGCGATAATCGTTACAATCCTTGGGAATATAACTTAACAGGAATTTTTCATGCCAAGTAATGTCGCGCTCACCGGTCTCGCCAAGGATTTAGCGGCGCNCGANGATNGCGGAAATCCCATTCGCATCGGCGTCGTGGGNGCNGGNGAGATGGGNACNGATCTGGTGACGCAGGTTTCTCACATGCAGGGCATNGAGATCGGCGTGATTTCNTCGCGAAATGTGGAAAANGCCAAAAAGGCCGTNGATATNGCCTATGGCGAAACCGGCCACGCGGTCGAAGCTCATAATGAAAGCGACGTTTCCAGAATTCTCNAGNTGGGAAAAATTCCGGTAACTGGCAATAGCGAACTGNTCATTAGCAGCGGCGAAGTNGATGTGGTGATNGATGCCACCGGNATTCCNGCTGTGGGNGCAGAGATNGGNCTNCGCGCCATCGAAAACGGCAAGCATCTGGTGATGATGAATGTGGAAGCCGATGTTACCATTGGTCCATATTTGAAAGCGATGGCGGACCGTCAAGGTGTGGTCTATTCGCTCGGCGCAGGGGACGAACCTTCTTCCTGCATGGAGCTGATCGAATTCGTTTCAGCGCTTGGCTATCCAATTGTTTGCGCTGGTAAGGGCAAAAATAACCCGTTGAATTTCGACGCAATTCCCGATGATTACCGGGAAGAAGCAAAAGCTCGGAACATGAATGTGCGTCTGTTGGTAGAATTCATTGATGGCTCCAAAACCATG
>JAESSK010000290.1 GCA_016764155.1 Rhizobiaceae bacterium | reverse complement strand
AAAGTGTTTCGCTCCAAAAGGTTTTCACCCGCTCCCCTTGCCGCCAAAAGTTCCACACTGGTTTGGATGGTTTGATGCTTGGGGAACAACTGGAGGTGCCACAAGATGGTTTCGCGATATTCTTAAGCGAATTATCCAGCGCCCCTGTTTTCGCAATCAACAAGGTGACATAGCCCGTAAATAGCCCCATACAAACGGCGGCCACGGTCTTGACCACGGTAAATTCCAAGCCGATTCCCGCAGCGGTAAGCACAAACATTTCAGGGTCCATGATCGGTGACGCGATGCAAAATGCCAAAACAGGCGCTATCGGAACGCCAGCCGCCAACAAGCCAGCCACCAATGGAATTACCCCGCAGGAACAAAACGGCGAAAGCGCCCCGAAAATGGACGCCACTGCGATGGCTTTAACGGGGCTACCTTCAAAGGCTCTCGCGACCATCTGATCGGCGCCGCTCGCTTTAAGATAGGCTGCCAATGCCACAGAAAGCGCAATAAACGGCAATATGCCCAACAACGCCTCGAAGGTAAAAACCATGCTTTTGCCTGCCTGCACCGGCACCAACAAAAGCAATGCGGCAAATATCAGGGCAGACATAACAATCGGCGCACCAAGCTGCTGCCAGACCTTATTAAAATACGCCTGCGCGGCCGAGAAACCGCTCTTATTTAATGATTGTCCATCCAAAGGCTCTGAGTCTGGCGTGCAGCAATTTGTCGGAGCGGTAATTTTTTCAACAACGTTCATTTTAATTTCCACTTACCTAGTTTTATAGTTATATTTTCCCAAAAAAAGGGAATACCTAAGCGGCATTTCCCGTCAGTTCAGTAGATTTTTGATCGGCGCAGCATTCATCTTCAATGCTATGTAAAACACTGGTCAGCACATCAAGTTCGGCAAAGCAATAAACGCTACGCCCATGCTTTTGCTGGGTTACCAGCCCCACATCAACCAACCCTCGCAGATGAAAACCAAGGGTCGAAGCCGGCACTTCCAAACGCTTGCCAATCTCGCCAATGGTCATCCCGTCCCTGCCGGATTTAAGCAACAAACGAAAAATCGCTAGCCGGGTCTCATTGCCCAATTCGGCCAATGTGCGTGTGACGTGATCTTGTTTCATAGCGATACTTATAGCACAGGGAAATTCATTAAACAACCACAAAACTAGTTATGTAGATTTTAATGCTCCCCAAGCCCCTCCAGCAAGCCTACCGTTTCATATTCAAGCTTCGACAAATGGTCCAATATCTCCGAGGCTTCATTGATATGTACCATATCGCCGCTTGCCCCCGCCCGATCAAACAAGCTCGCCACCTCTGTCCACAGTTTTGCACATTCGACAAATCCAAGATGCGCTTTATCAAGGGCATCAATCCCGGTAATTTCCGTGCTTTCTTTCAAAAAATCGCGGTACAAATTTCGAAACAACGCCCCACCAGTACCAGCCTTTTCCATTAACATCGCTGTGGTTTGAAAATCTGTTTTTACGTCTGTGCTGCGCTTGAACCATTTCTTGATTTCAACGCTGGTCGTGTGAATACCCTTATAGCCAAAATTCTTGATTGGCGGATTGAGATACCCTTTCGCATTATTGGAAATCGCTGTGATAATTGCCCCGCCCAAATCAAAATCTTCACTTCCCTTGCTCAAAGAATACATCAAATTCTTGGCTGCCATCGGCCCCTTTTCCGAGCGCGCAAGTTCAAGATTTTTCAACGAAGTTTTCACCTTGCCATGGTCCGGCTGTGTATCCACAAGATAGGCAAAATCATCGTCATAGCCATACATCGCCACAAAGTGCCCGGCGAAGTAGATTTTCGTACCAAAATATTCCAGGTGATAACAATCAAGCTGAAGGCCAACGGCGATGTCCTGATCAATATTATCAGCAACATTCTGCCATGCTTTCTTGATGGAGACGGTCTCCTTCACCGACAAATCCAGCTTGAGATTTCGAGCCAGCGCTTCGGTAATCGCACCGGGTTTTGTACGCCCTCCTATGAAAGGAAAATCCATCATCTTCATGTTCCAGAAGATAAATCCCAGCCCTTCCCCAAGACCGAATAACATGGGTTCAGAGAGTTCAAAACCCAATTGGTTCAACAGGCTTCCCGTTGCAGTTGTTTCGCAATGGCGACCGCTAAAGGGTTCAAAATTATCGATAATCATAACTACTCACTCCCACGTTGCGGCGACAAAGCTTCTTTGGTCGCCTTGAGTGTTTTTAGGAATCGGCGCGAGCGGCGTATCCTCTCTTCAACCTCGTCAATCTTGGTTTGAAGAAAGTCTTCAGCGTCAAAATTTTCTACCGACGCCTCGCTCATTTGCTTGATAAACAGCACCAGATCAGCAATCGAAAACCCCGCATCCTGTGCCTCTTTTATCATGGCAAGAATTTCGACCGTCTCTTCAAAATATTCGCGATAGGAGTTGGTGCCAACATCGCTGGGCATGGAAAAAATCAGACCATTACGCTCGTAAAAACGGATCGTATCCCTGCTCATTTCTGAGCGTTTTGCCAGTTCTCCTATTCTCATCTTACTTACCCTATGCCTCCACCAGCACCCAACATCCAAACTTTAGCAAATCACAAAACCATTGACAATGGTCCACTGTTTGTAAATATTGAACTAACAAATTCTCAGCCAAAAGGAACAAGCCAAAATGGCTAAATATTGTCAAAGCTGCGGCATGCCCATGAACAAGGACGCAAAAGGCGGCGGCAGCAATTCCGATGGCACCAAGAGCACGGAATATTGCTCGCTCTGCTATGAAGACGGGAAATTCACCCAACCGGATTTTAACGTTGAAGAAATGCAGGCCCATTGCGTTGAGGCCCTAAAAGGCCATGGTATGCCCGGTTTCATGGCGTGGATTTTTACTCGCGGAGTACCCAAGCTCGGGCGTTGGAAAAAGGCTTAAGCCAGCTCTTTCAACCAAGGGGGATTAGCCCCGGCACGGGTAACAGAAATCCCGGCAACTTTGGTGGCCATTTGCAAGGCACCACGTACGGTTTTCTCATCCAGATCACGCAATAATGATTTACTGAGCACCTCAGCCTTACTCAACCCGGCAAGCAGTCCTCCATCGAAGGAATCCCCTGCCCCGACCGTATCCATCACCTGCATTTTTTGCACAGGGACGACAATATCGTGGTGAGGCGTGATGGCACGACACCCTTCCTCTCCCATGGTCAAAACCACAATCGAAGTACCATTTNCAATCCATGANTTCGCTGAATTGTCAANCGANCCTCCNGGCACCAACCAGTCAAAATCCTCNTCCGATACCTTGATGATNTCACTCATNGCGATCATCCGNTCCATACGNNNACGGTGCGCNGCCTCNTCCTTGATAAAGCTAGNGCGNATATTGGGATCAAGCGATATGACTCGGGCTTGGTATTCCCGCTTCATCAACGCTTCAAGCGTTGTGCCGCAGGGTTCGGAAATCAGGCTCATCGTACCAAAATGCAGCGCCGTCACCTCATCACCAAAATCTGGTAAATCCGGTTTGGTGATCATACGGCCAGCAGTATTCTCATCGTAAAATGTATATTGCGCCTGGCCATCGGTCAGTTTGACAAAGGCCAGGGTGGTCGGCAAATTGCTGCGCACCGCATATTGGAAATCTACGTTGGAAGCCCTGAGGGCCTCCGCCAGCTTCTCGCCAAACAAATCCGTTGATAGACCGGAGAAAAACCCTGCTTTTTCACCCAGTCGCCCAAGGGCAATTGCCGTATTGAAAATCGCCCCACCGGGAACTGGCAGCAAAACCTCGCTGCCATCTTCTAATCGTCGCGGCAGCATATCAATCAACGCTTCACCGCAACAAATGATCATGGCACCAGCATCACTTTGCCGGTGTTCACATTGCTAAGNTCGTCCGGTAATTTGGTCATNACATCACGCAGTGAAATCGTCGCGCGAACATCGGTTTTCCATTTACCTGAAGCAAATAANTCCTGAACCTGCGCCACCACTGCCATTTGNTCTTTTGGNGGTTTGGATTGCATCCATTTGCTCAACCAAAACCCTTCAATCTGTTTACCGGTGAATATNAACTGCCCCATCTCNCTCATAATAGGCACATCAGGAGACAGCTTACCNTAAACCACCCATTTGGCGCGGTTTGGCATGGCAAAGAAGATATCCGCAGAANTCTGGTCAGCCACAGCATCAAGCAAAATGCGCGGCTTTTCTTCCTTCATCAGATTGCCAATGTTCAGCTGAAAATCAGAAGTCATACAATTNACCACATGNGCAGCACCAAGCTTTTCCAACGTCTCGATCTGCTCATCATTNCGAACAATCGAAATCGCATTAATATCGCTATCCTTCGCCAGACCAATAATCAATTTGCAAAGCTGGCTCGCCGCTGCAGTCATAATAAAGCTCGTTGTGCCGGATTTCTTAACTTCATCAAACATCGCGACAGCCGTCAGCGGGTTCACAAACAAAGTCGCCGCATCTTCATCGCGCAAATCATCACGAACAGGAATACAAGTGATCGCATCAGCAATCACATACTCGGCCCATGCACCGGATGCAGAAGCCAAAAACGCCACGCGTTTNCCGACAAGGCCTTCGCCNCCAGCGCCAGCTGAGACCACTTCTCCAACACCCTCAAAACCAGCAGGAACGCCAATGCGGCGCGGCAAACCATATTCGCCCCTGATGAAATGCAAATCCGACGGATTAATATTTGCCCGGATAAGACGGATCAACACCTGCCCATCGTCAGGTTCAGGAACATCGATATCCTTTGCTTCCAGATAGGGTTCCAACGTGGTAATCGATGGCCCTTCCTGGGTATTCGAATAACCATCATTACGCAAAACCAGCGCAAACATTTTTGTCGGTAGTGACATGGGAGACTCCTAGGGTTTTAAAACAATTTTTCCAACCGCTTTGCGGTCGTGAATATGATTGAGAGCGTTGGAAGCATCGCTCAAGGCAAATGTATTTTCCACATAAGGCTTAATTTTTCCTGCACTATACCACCCCATTAATTCAGCCATATTTTTTGCGTAAATTTTCGGCTCCTTGCGGGTAAATGTGCCCCAGAAAACCCCAACCACGCTATAGCCTTTTACCAAAGCCAGGTTAACAGGAAACTTAGGTATCGTGCCTGAGGTGAAACCCACCACAAGCAGACGACCATTCCAGGCCATGGCCCGTGAACAGGCATCAAACACCTCGCCGCCAACCACATCAAACACCACATCAGCACCCTTACCACCGGTTG
>JAESSK010000289.1 GCA_016764155.1 Rhizobiaceae bacterium | reverse complement strand
AGTCGCGATTTGTTCCGCGAGCTTTCTGTTCGAATTTCCAGCAAACAGTTTCATTGGATTTTCCGGTAACCCCTGTGATGATTTTGATATGGGCGTTCTATAGGCAATTGCGCCTAGGCTAGCAATGCCTAACAGCCTTTTTCACTGTGATTTTTACGAATAATTTGTACAATAATCAAACACTTGTGCGAGTGGTTCCTTTTTTTATGAAAACGCGAAGGCGGTGAAGAGCCATTTGGCGACCCGCACGTCGTGGAATTGCGTCGTGAGCGGAAAAAAACGGACCGTTTTCATCTAAAGCGAAAGCGGTCTAGCGACTGGCGAGCCAGAGCCTTAACCGGGCCATGGTATCGCTCGCGACGCGGTCAATTTCGTTGGTGGAAACCGAGGCCCAAGGGTCTGATGATTTTTTGTTGGTGTGTTGTTGGCCGGAGATTCTGTGCAATCTCGAACCGCTCTCATCAAGCACGTCCCAGACATAGACAAGAAGGGTTCCCTTGCCATCATCAAGGGCGGAAAAATATCCCTTCATGCGATAGGTGGCCCCTTCGATGTCTGACGGGATCAAACGGATGCCATTGCTGTTTGCAGCACTTGCCAAAGATGTGGAAAGGTCTGCAACCGACCGCTGAGGAGCGCCAGTTACGGGCAAAAATGTGATGCCCGGACCGGAGGGAAGAGATGCTATTTTCTGGCTATTATCTATGAGATTAGGCTCTGATAGGCCGGTAGGAGATGCTGGCTCGGTTCCCATTAGCGCGTTCTCAATGGTGTGAGATGAGTTTTGAACATTGCCAATATTTTGTGAAGGGGTTTTGCCACCAAGACCATCGCCAAAATTACTGGTGTTACAGGCAACCAGCATCAGGCAGGAAAACAGAATTGCGCCAAAATTTAATACGCGTCTTATTACTGGCATTCTAACGACCATTCTTTGCCCCAAGCCCCAATAGTTTTCCAGAATAGGCTGTAACGCTAACAGCGGATAAGGTCAATTTCATGCCGGGAAAGGCATTCGGGGCCTGAATCTGCGGTAATATAGCTCTGACCAAGGGTCATGGCGGTGTTTGTGTCGCTATCGGCGATAATCATATGGGTGAATATCACCATGTTTTCTTCAATGATGGTGGGGTTTCCGGAATAAATCATCGGATCATCCATCCAGCACGGGGAATAAACAGCACCCAAAGAATAGCCGCAGGCATTGAGTCGGTGGCGGGTCAGGCCAGCGGCATCCATAACTTGGGCNTGGGCGTCAAACATATCGCCAAANGTCTGGCCGACNACCATGGCCTCNNGAACACCAATNAAGGCATCACGNGCTGCTTCATAAAGTTCCTCATGGCGGCCGGTTGGTTTGCCGACGATGATGGTNCGCATCATGGCNGCATGATAATGGGCCCATGTGCCAGCCCATTCGAGGGTTAGCTGGTCATTTTGCGAGAGATTTCGTCTGCCCGATTTGTAACGGCATAAAAGGGCATCTTCGGCGGAACCGATGATGAATTCATTGCCGGCGTAATCGCCACCCTTGGAAAAGATAGCCGAATGCATGGCGGCCAGAATATCGCCNTCAAATGCACCGGATTTTGTTGTGGCGATGGCAGCATCCAGCGCATCNTCTGCCAGAACNCCAGCTTTTCTAACATGNTCCAGTTCGGCTGCGGATTTGATGGTTCGCAGTTCGTTGACCACGGTTGATGCNTCGGAGAGCTTGGCGAATGATGAAAGGCGCTGGTCGACGGCTTTGCCGTTTTTAGCCGTTAGCCCTTGCGTTGCGTATTCTATGCCGATTGAAGTGCCGACCAGATCGAGGTCGGATANGATGTTGAGTAAATCTACNGTCGGGTCTGCCCCNGCGCGGTCNCTCCAAATTCTGATATTGTCCAGAATGGAAGTGTGACGTGCCTGTCTTAAATCCGGTGCACGGGTGAGGAGTANTTGGTCTCCCTCGGCAGTGACGATCAGGCATTGGAAGAAGCAATANCCGAAAGTATCGTAGCCGGTNAGCCAGTACATGCTTTCCTGCGCAAATAGCAGCATGCAATCGAGCTTTTCGGCAGCCATTNTTTCCTTGAGGCGGTCAANNCGGGCNGCATATTCNCCGCGTTCAAAATGCAATGCCATTGGTATGCTCCTGCAAATTTAATCAGATAATGAAATCGCCGAAATCTGACGTCCGTAATCCGGCTCATGGTCGTGGGTGGTGCGCCGGTATGAAAAGAAACGTTCTTCATCAGCGTAAGTGCAATGGCCGGTCCAGTGTGCGTTTACGCCTGATCGTTGCAATTTGTTGACGATATAACCGGGCAGGTCAAACAATTGATGACCGGGTTTGGTGGAGGAGACGAGGTATATCCGGTTGTCTTTGTCCAACTCCAACAGTCGTTCGGCAAATTCCGGGTCTACTTCGTAATTGTTTTGGCTGATGGTCGGACCAAGGGTTGCCTGAATTTCCGAACGCTCGGCGCCCAAGCTTTCCATCTCGAGAATGGTGCTTTCCATAACGCCGCCGGTGGCACCTTTCCATCCGGCATGACAGGCGGCGATGACGCAGTTCTTGGGGTCGCAAAATAATACTGGACCGCAGTCGGCGGTTAGAATTCCAATTACCAGTCTGGGGTTGGTGGTGGCGATGCCATCGACCGGTGGCCGCGTTTCGCCCACTGGAGCGCTAACGACGGTGGCACGTGAAGAATGTATCTGATTGGGGGTAACCAATACGGCGGTAGTTGCGCCAAAATGGCTGGCCACGCGTGATCTGTTTTCCTGGACGTTTTCTTGATCATCGTCAGAACTGAGACCCACATTCAAGCCTTCATACATGCCTTTTGATACGCCACCTTTGCGGGTGAAGAAGCCATGACTAATTACGCCCTCATGTCTGGACAAAATCTCACAGAGAACCGGTTTGAGTGGGCTCATTTTTCCTCGTAAATGGTTTGCCACAGGACTTAGGCGAATGGTGCGCAAGGTCGGCGGCTAAGTCAATCGTCAATTGTGAATGGGGGGAGGGCCATTTTGGTGCTGGCGAAGGCAAGACATTTGAATAGGTCGCCCATCTCATCTGGAAGTGCGAGCCGTTCTGCTTCTGATTTTATACGTGCATGTGTCGCTTCATCCTTGCCGTGACCAAGGGCACCTGCGCGTTCGAGCAAGCCGAGGGCAAGCAGGAATTCTCCCTGAGTGAGTACGGGGAACGGGTGGCAACCAGCGGTTTTTGCGGCCTTTGCCAATGGAAAGAAATCCACATGATTTGTTAGGTCCGCCTTGCCGGGAGCGGCGAGTGGATCGGTAAATTCGTGCTTTAAGATTGCCTGAAATGTATCGCCAAACCCTGATGCTGTATGTCCATAGTCGATGAACAGGGCAGCGCCTTCATATTCCTTGATGTGTTCTGCCACCATTTGCACGATGGCTTCACGGGCCGGGGCAATTTCGAAAACGGCACCATCGGGTTCGTTTTCCGAATTCTCAGGCAGTAAATGGGAATCAATGCCGCCAGAACTGATAGCGAATTCGAGCTTGCTGAATGCGGCATCAGCGCCGATGGCGCGTTCTACCCATTGGGATTTGTGTTTCACATATTGGCGGAAGGGTAGGACATCGAGAAATTCGTTGGCGATGAATATGGAAGGGGCAGTGGGAATTTTAGAGATGTCCGATGCCCATAGGCATTGGTCGCCCAGTTTCTCACGCTGGAGTTGCTGCATTTTGGGGCTGCTCTCAACGAGTGTGATGGTTGCTGCCTTCAGAAATTTTGGAACAGATCGGGCGGCTCGCAAGAGGTCTGCCATCAAGATGCCTCTGCCGGGGCCAAGTTCCACCAGATTAAAGGCTTCGGGTTCCCCCATTTGTTGCCATGCCTTGATGCACCATGTGGCGACCAGTTCGCCAAACATCTGGCTGATTTCCGGTGC
>JAESSK010000288.1 GCA_016764155.1 Rhizobiaceae bacterium | reverse complement strand
GTCTCTCGATTTGTTGAAAAATGCCAAAGATGTTCACGTTGTTCTGGTTGATCCGCTGAGTGCGGCACATGCATCGGGGCAGGAGCCGGGTGCTGATTTGGCCAGATATCTGGTGCGTCACGGCATTAAAATCACGGTTGAAAATCTCACCAGCGCGGGACGCCCGGTGGAAAAAGTACCGCAACAACACGCAATCGATATGAATGCTGATTTGATAGTGATGGGTGCTTACGGGCATTCCCGCTTAAAGCAATTAGTGTTTGGTGGTACAACGTCTTCGATGATTGATCATCCGAGCTTGCCGGTTTTGATGTCTCACTAGACCATGTTGGTCTTTGACGAACTTGTTCCAGTTTTGTTTGTTTGCAAATGCGTAGACTTGAATCTACTACATCTTGGAGCGCCATTCTGATGGGGTCTTGTTTGTGACTCTTGTAAACTCCCGGTTGAAGTTTGATTTGGTGTTGAAACCAGATGCGAACGCGATTTGGGTTATCTGCATGTCTGTTTCTTTGAGCAGATGACAGGCTTCTTCAACTCTTAATTTGTTGATGTATTGGGAGAAATTGCGGTCGGTTTGACCATTAATTGCTCGCGATACATCGCGTGCGGGTCGCACCATTCGCCGGGCAATTCGGTTGAGATTGATATCGGGATCAACGAATAGGCGTTCCTGATGGAGCAGTGTTTCCAGTCGGGAGAATAGCAATTTTTCGGAGGCTGTGTCAGACGATTTTGCGGAATGGTCCCTTTGGCGATTCCAAAGTATTACCAGCGTGATTACAATTACGGCTATCAATAGGCCGCCCATGGATGCCCATCCGGCGATGTTACTTGTGTTGGTTCCGCTGGTTGCCCAGAAATCATATGAGATGACGATATCAGTCATACCCGAAATTATGAGCAAGCCGCAAACAAGCCATAGCAGGCCATGCACCAGTCGNTCTCGGCCAATCTTGACCCAGCCTAAAGCATCGCTGCCACCGAGGCCGAGCGATGCCAATGCAGCGGCATAGAACAAGTTGTTTGCGGCTAAAAATGTGTCGAGAAGTTCGAGGGNAAANAGCGCAAGCAANATTGCCGTCGCGCTGGATAAAATAAGCANCANNGTTCCANTGCTGNGCGAAGGCCTTTTGAANCTGAGATAGGCGAGCGGGGGTAACATTGCCGCTGTTATGGGCTGAATTTCCCGTAGCCATTCCTGAGCGTAGCCAAAACGTACGCCGATTAGTGCTTCCTGAATTGCGAGGATTGTTAGAAAAAGCAGGAACCAGACATTTCGGCGTTGTGGTTCGGTGCCTACCCATTCCCGATAAAAGACAAACAGTGCTGCCGCCGTGATGATGAACGGCAGGGGTATCATGATCATTGACGCTGCTCTCTGTTTTGAAATTATTGTCACTATGTCTTCGATTGTATTCGAGGTCGACCTGAATCGCGTTCAAGGACGCATTGGAAATGGGAAGTGGCGATGTTGTGACCATCAACATCAAACGAAAGGTATCNAATATGAAACTGGTCAGTAAAATAACGTGCGCCATTGCATTACTCCTCCTTGTCATTTCTCCAGTGCAAGCAGCCCCTGGATATCAGACGGCAACACTCAAAGTTGCTCACCGCGATCGACCCTTGCCGCTTCATATCTGGTATCCGGCAATGGAAAATGTTGCGGCAACGNCGCTTGGTAAGAATATTGTTTTCACGGGCTTTGAGGTACGGGCGGGAGCCCTGCCGCAACAAGGTAAGTTTCCGGTTGTTCTTCTGTCTCACGGGTCCGGAGGCAATGCGGTCAATATTGGCTGGATTGCTGCCCATCTTGCCGATCANGGCATGATTGTCGTTTCGACNAACCATCCGGGAACGACCTCACGGGATTCCTTGCCGANAGAGACCATAAAGATCTGGCAACGCNCGGCAGATTTTTCTGCNATTCTGGATTATCTTGAAANCGAACCGCCNTATGGTTTGAAACCGGATATGGGAAGNGTGANCGCNGTTGGTTTTTCACTCGGTGGNTATACGGTTTTGGGACTTGCGGGAGCGCAGGTGAGCAAGCAGAAATATGTCGATTATTGNCTGAAATACCCCAACTTTCTCGACTGTGCTTGGTACGCAGNTGCAGGTGTTGATCTNACAAAGATGGATGCAGAAAAGTTTGAACAGAGTAATNTGGACNAGCGAGTAAAAGNGATTNTTGCGNTTGATCCGGGCTTTGCGCAGGCATTTACCGCTGAAAGCCTTGGCTCAATTCAGGCACCGGTTTTTATCATAAATCTTGGATCAGTGAATGAAGTGCCAGCTGGTGTTGATGGTGTCGGGATTGCCACCACGCTGAATAAATCTGAATATGCCAGAGTGGAGGGAGCAACCCATTTCAGTTTTCTTGGAGAATGCACGGCTTTGGGAGAGGTAATCATCAAGGATGAAGGGGACGAACCTATTTGCTCCGAGGTCAGTGATCGCAAACGTTCNGATATTCATCATGAATTGAAAAAGGGAATTACGGAATATCTGAAGAAGCATCAGTGACTGGTTTGCGCTGGGGAGTATTTTCATTTTTTCAGCGCCACTCTGCGTCGTTGTTTCATCAAGAAGTGCGCGCCGATGGCTGTGAGATAGCAGAATGTTGCACCCCATATCATTCCTTTGAGGTCGAATGTGGCAAGCAGCGATAAGAGAAGCGGGGTGCCTATCGTGTTGCCCAGATTACCCATTTGGGCGATGGCACCATTCGCTCTCGCTTGCGCTTCTGCATCCTGATTTAATTGAGGTATTGCGGCAAAGCTTGCGGATTGTACCAATCCCAATACGCCAAAAAGCGCGATACATGCCCAAGCTTTATCAATGTCCAACCATAAGAGTTGGAGGACGCCTAAGGCGAGGGCAAACCCTAACATGATTGTGTTGACTGCTGATAATCGTGGCAGAAGGAATGCACCACAGGCCAGAGATGCTATGATGCTTGCGATTGGCATTGTGCCCGCTACAAAAGATCGGTCTTCNGCTGGTACAAGGTCTGGCAGCACTGTCAGCATTGCTACGAAAGTCAGAGTGTAGAACAACCAGCCAATTGCGGGAGCCGCAATATAGGGTGATCTGTATGTNCGNACATGTTCGCGGATAATATCAANCAAGCTNAGGCTTGTNTNGCTGCCTTCGNCCATNCTTTGCGAAGGNAGCAAANCNGCTAGAATTGCNGCGGTAACNAANAGNNTNANNGCATGNACAATGAAGATGCTTTCGAGGCNGAATGCNTCGACAAGCGGAATACCGAACCAGGCTACCAGCGCAAATGCGACGCCAAAAAAAGTACTCCACAATGTCATGGCCAAACTACGATAGCGATTGGAGCTTAGCTGGGCGATCAAGGTGGGGGCTGCCACGACGATGATCAAATGGGAGGCTCCCTCGATGATGCGGCTGAACAGCATCATTGTGAAAGGCGGCAGTGTTGCCTGATATAGCGACATCAATGCGCCCAGTATCAGGGCTGACAATAAGAGCCGGCGAAAACCGATACGGGCAACGATCATGCCAGCGAATAACCCTAAGGCAATGCCGAGAAATCCAATTACAGATACCAGTAATCCAATTTCAGAACCTGCTGATGCATATTGTTCTCTTATAAAAGGGAACATCACGCTGATTTTGGCGAACTGCATGGCAGCGCCAAGGCCAGCTACCCATAATACAAGTACTAGAACAATGGATGATTTTGCGGGGGAGGGTGGGTTCATTCCGGATCGATAAAGGAATTCATGCTCCGACACCACGCATAAAATATGTGCGGCTTACCAAGAGCCCTTAGTTAAGGGAGGTGCACAAACGAACGGGGGTGCCATCACTCAAATACATACGCTCCCAAACTATCCGGCCTTCGCTGATGGCAAGTCCGTTGTGAATCTTTTTTGAAGTTTTAAATGTTTGGGGTGTTGGTGACCGGGTGGACCACCATTCGCCTGCTGTCAGGTCGTTCTCAGCGGCTTGTATCTCTTCGGTTGCAAAGCGCCAAAGGGATTGCCCGATCAGCGGACTAGAATCTTGATTACCCCATTCCTTCGCACGACGAATTGAAAAAGCCAGACATCTGTGCGTTGCGTCTTCGATCAAGTGCAAGGACGAATTCGAGGATTCAACAAGCCGTCGCAGAGCGAAGTCATTTGGCCTATTATTTGCTAACAGATCGAACGCTTTTTGTTGAATATGCTGTTCTGGCGATTGGATGCCACCTTCCCATCTTGAGAGGGTTGATTGATCGATGTTGAGTTCATTTGATAGCGCCGATTGCTTCACACCGGCGGCCCGGCGCATCTGTCGAAGGCGTGGCCCGAATGCCGGCAGACTTGGCGAGGAAATTGATTGCATGGGGAATTCTACCCCAAGGCTCGCTGGTTTCACAAGGGACATGTTTATGGGTAATAAAAAACCCGGCCTCTCACGAAGCCGGGTGTCATGGTTGTTAGGTGCGGTTGATGGAAACGCCGCCATCCACCAGCATTGCTGTTCCCGTTGTAAAGCTTGATGCGTCTGACGCTAAATATAGTGCGGATTGAGCGATTTCCTCTGGCTCGGAAATTCGTTTCATTGCATGCAGGCCCTTCACAAACTCCATCGCCTCAGGCGTGTCGGCAAAAGCCCTGCCCATTGGGGTGTTTACCCCACCCAGCATTAGTGCGTTCACCCGAATGCCATGCGAACCATATTCCACGGCCAGTGATTGGGTAAGGCCAACCAGGCCAGATTTTGCCGCCGAATAAGCAATGGTTCCGGGCATCCCGGCTGTGTAGCCGACAAATGTAGACGTGAAAATTATCGAACCGCTGCCGCTTTCAAGCATGGCCGGGATTTGATGTTTTGCAGAATAAAACGCACTTGAGAGGTTGGTGGCAATCGTGTTGTCCCAGCCTGCGCTTGAGATATCCGGAGTGGGGCCCATTTCCCCCATCGTGCCTGCATTGTTGAACGCGATGTGAAGTCCACCGAAATTCGATACAGCAGCTTCTACCAATTGTTGAGCTGTTGCTTGATCTTTGATATCTCCGGCAATCGCAACTGCCGTGCCACCGGCATTTTTAATTTTTTCAACCAACTCGTCGAGTTGTTCTTGGCGTCGTGCTGATACAATTAGCTTTGCGCCTTTTTTTGCAAAAAGAAGTGCTGTTTCATATCCAATTCCGGAACTGGCGCCCGTAACAATTGCAATTTTATCTTTAAGATTGGTCATTTTAAAATCCTGTTTTTGACTAAATCCGGTTTCCCGGTGAACAGGAGAAAACACGCGGCATTAAATCAAACACTCCGTATCTTGCTCTCAAATAGGTTTTTATTTTCAATGGGCTGGTTGCCTAAAATGCGTGGAATTCAAAAGCAAGAATCGGAGCGACAGCCTATGCGTGGATGATTATTGTCGAGGGAATGGGAAATTGAGATACAATGTTTGTGTCAGGAGAAATGAACTATGGCGACGATAGTTGGAAAATTTAGTGACGAGAAAGATCGCTGGGATGCGGTGGTCAATCATACCACGGAGGCTGACGGCCATTTTTTCTATTCAGTAAAGACGACGGGTGTTTACTGTCGTCCTTCCTGTGCTGCACGTTTGGCGTTGAGGGAAAATGTTGATTTTCATCTGACATGTGATGACGCTGAAAAATCAGGGTTTCGCCCGTGCAAGCGATGCAAACCAGATCAGCCGCCCCTGGTTGAGAGGCAGGCGGCGGCCATTACGAAAGCCTGCCGTATGATCGAAGAATTGGAAGAGGCGCCAACGCTAGACGTTTTGGCAAAGGCTGTTTCCATGAGTTCCTATCATTTCCACCGAGTGTTTAAACGTGTGACGGGCGTAACTCCAAAGGCATATGCCAGCGCGCATCGTGCAGGTAAAGTTCGAAAGAAATTACGCCAAAGCAAGACTGTGACCGAAGCGATCTATGATGCGGGTTTTAATTCCAATGGGCCGTTTTACGCCTCTTCGTCCAAAACACTGGGTATGACACCATCCAAATATCGGTCCGGTGGTTCCGGGGAAAGCATAAAATTTGCAGTGGGTGAATGTGGTCTTGGCTCCATTTTAGTTGCGGCAAGCACGGCTGGCATATGTGCCATTTTGTTGGGTGATAGCCCGAATGAACTTGCGGAAGATCTGCAGGACAGATTTCCGGATGCAACATTAGAAGGCGGCGATCATTCCTTTGAGGCTTGGGTTGCCAAGGTGATAGGTTTTGTCG